>CAMOXB010000037.1 GCA_946628805.1 uncultured Pseudomonadota bacterium | reverse complement strand
CCGTTTTCAATGTTCATTGGATTGAATCGATAAAGTGGCCACGCACCAGTGTTCACCAAATTAATTTGATGTTCAACACCGTTCTGTAATGCGAATCCGTGTGCAATACATGGTGCATATGCCAAAATAATTGATGGTCCGTTAAAGGCTTCGGCTTCGCGGAATGCACGCACAGCCTGGGCTTGATTTGCACCCAATGCAATTTGCGCAACATATGCGCCCGACATCATCGCGATTAATCCTAAATCTTTTTTCGCGTGTTCTTTGCCACCAATTGCAAATTTCATTGATGCACCAAATGGTGTTGATTTCGATTGTTGACCACCAGTGTTTGAATATCCTTCGGTATCCAGGACCAATATATTTACATTTTCACCACTGTGCAAAATATGATCAACACCACCGTATCCGATATCGTATGCCCAACCATCGCCACCGACAATCCATACCGATTTATCAACGATTGCATCAATCAGACTTTCTGCATAACGCGCACGCGGATTGTCAATGTTCGATAATTGCACGCGCAAATTATTTTGCAATGCGCGCTGATTTTCTGTACCCGTTGTCGACATCATTTGGTCAACATTTTCAAATCCTAATTCGAATAAAACCGAACGCAATGCAGATTTACGCTGGTTCAATGCAATTCGCATCCCCAGACCATATTCTGCATTATCTTCAAATAACGAATTAGACCACGCCGGTCCACGTCCGTCTTTATCAACACACCATGGTGTTGTTGGCAAATTACCACCATAAATTGATGAACAGCCTGTCGCATTTGCAACAACCATTTTATCACCAAACAAATGCGCCATTAAACGAACATATGGCGTTTCACCACATCCAGCGCACGCACCTGGAAATTCGAAATAATGTGGCAATAATTCAACATGCTTTGGAATATTCAGATTTAATTTGCCCTTGTCGATATCTGGAATATTCAAGGCCGCATCAAATGTCTTTTGGTTTTTAATTCCGTCTGCCATTGGTATCAAAGACAGTGCCCCAACCGGACAATTTTTCATACACAAACCACATCCTGTGCAATCTGACGGTGAAATGTTTAATGTGTAAAATAATCCCGCACCCAATTCAGGCGTTTTCATTGGAACAACCGTTATGCCATTTGCACGCGCGGCTTCCATTTCATTTTGTCCCATAACCTTGATACGGATGGCACCATGTGGACAAAGCATTGAACATTTTCCGCATTGAATACATTTATCCAAATCACATACTGCAACACGCGATGCGATTGCGCGTTTTTCATATTTTGATGTTGATAACGGATATTGACCACCACCAAATGCACCATCAATCTTGAAACGTGATACCGGAATATCATCACCGCGACCCGCCGCCATTTCACCCAGTGTGCCTGCGATTTCAGCCGGCGCATCAGATGTCATTGCCGGAATAAAATCAGGCGCTAATTCCGAAATACTGGATGGTAAATTATATTTTTTCAAATAGGATTCCGCTGCATCAACCGCCGCCCAGTTTGCATTGACGACATCCATACCTTTTTTCTTGTATGTTTTTTCAATTGCGATTTTTGCTGCATCTTTGGCTGTATCTGGATTAATAACCTTTGTTAAATTAAAGAAATTCAACATAATAAATGTGTTAATGCGATTCCCCAGTCCTAATTCATTTGCCGCCGCATTTGCATCAAGGAAATACACATTTGCACGCATACGAATTAAATGTTCCTGGGCATCACGTGGCAGGTTCATAAAGGCTTCGTCCGGTGTCATCGATGTATTAATCATAACCGTTCCACCTGCACGCAACGATGAAAACACATCAAATCTTTGTGCAATCATAAAATTCGAAACACATATAAAATCCGCACTGTCCACCAGATATTCGCTTTGAATTGGTTTTGGCGAAAAGCGTATATGCGATTGGGTTATTCCGCCCGATTTTTTCGAATCATAAACCGCATAGGATTGTGGATAAAGTTCGGAATTTTCACCAACAATTTTTACAATATTTTTAACCGCACCAACCGTTCCGTCACTGCCAATACCATAAAGGATTGCCGTTTGAACGTCCGGATTTTCAATTGTAAATGTCTTGTCAGTATTTAATGAAAGATGTGTTAAATCGTCATCAATACCAACTGTGAAATTATGATGTAAAGTGCCCTGTATCATATATTCAACAATTGCTTTGACATCACGTGGTTTAAATTCCTTGGAACCCAATCCATAGCGGCCACCAAAGACCTTGATTTTCGAATCGACAATTCCACGAACACTTTGATAAAGCGGTTCGCCGATTGTTCCTGCTTCCTTGGTTCTGTCCAGAACAGCGATTTGTTCAACGCTTTCTGGCAATGCTTTCAAGAACGCATCAACCGGGAACGGATTAAACAAATGAACACGAATCATACCGACACCACGTGGTAAATACGGTAAAGTTTCTGCGATTGTTTCTGTGCTGGATCCCATTGATACAATTACATATTTTGCATCTTTGTCACCAACATATTCAACAACACTGTATTTGCGACCGGTCAGTTTCGCAAATTTATCCATTTCACTTTGAACAATTTCTGGCAACGCATCATAAAGTGGGTTTGCCGCTTCGCGTCCTTGGAAATATACATCTGGGTTTTGCGCTGTGCCACGAATTGTCGGATTATCAGGCGACATACCACGACGACGATTCGCAACAATCAAATCATCAGGCAACATTTCACGCAAAACATCATCTTCGATTCGGGTCAGCGCAGATTCTTCGTGGCTGGTACGGAAACCGTCAAAGAAATGCAAAAATGGAACGCGACTTTTCAATGTTGATGCGTGTGCAATCGCTGCCAAATCATGGGCAGCCTGGACATTATGCGACGACAATAAAGCAAAGCCTGTATTACGAACCGCCATAACATCGCCATGATCACCAAATATAGACAACGCATGCGTTGCCAATGCGCGCGCTGCAACATGCATAACGAAAGGTGTCTGTTCACCGGCAATTTTATACATATTCGGAATCATCAAAAGCAAACCTTGGGATGCAGTAAAAGTTGTTGCCAACGCCCCCATTTGCAGTGCGCCATGTAATGCACCCGCCGCACCGGCTTCAGATTGCATTTCGATTATTTCAGGAACAACGCCCCAAATATTTTTCTTGTGCTGGAAAGACCATTCGTCCGATAATTCACCCATAGTGCTGCTGGGGGTGATTGGGTAAATTGCCGCACAATCTACACAACGATACGCTACGTCTGCCGCAGCCCAGTTTCCATCAACAATTAATTTTGACATTTTACTCTTCCCGAATTATTTCTTTGATTTTGTTTCTTTTTTATCTTCTTGTTTATCTGATTTTTCATCTTCGACTTTTTCCAGATTTTTTACACCAACCTTGGAAAGTGCGCGCACCATATCCATTGCACGTTGCAATTGATAATCACGTGCATCCTTTTCTTCATCAGACAAACTTAAATAATCTTCTTCTTCGTCATCGTCAGACTTTTCAGATTTCTTGTTATCTTTCTTGTTTGATTTGTCTTTTTTGTTTGATGCATCGTTTTTCAGCGAATTATTAAAAGTGGCTTCGGTAAACAATGCTTCTTTCTTTTCGATTGTTTCAATCTTACTCTGTAATACTTCGATATCTGGGGTGATGCCTTCGTTTTGGATTGAACGACCACTTGGTGTATAATAGCGCGCAATTGTTATATGAATTGCCGAACCATCACCTAATGGTTTTTGCTGTTGAACCGAACCCTTGCCAAAACTTTGCGACCCCATAACGATTGCACGACCATTGTCCTGTAATGCACCGGCAACGATTTCAGATGCAGATGCCGAACCATGATTAATCAAAACAACCACAGGCTTTCCATTTACTAAATCTCCTGATTTAGCAAACATACGTTCAATATCAGATTTCTCTTTGCCGCGCGTTGAAACAATTTCACCACCGTCCAAAAATGCATCAGAAACATCGACAGCCGCGGTCAGATAGCCACCCGGATTATTACGCAAATCAAGAACATATCCTGCAACTTTTTTCTTTTCCAAATCTTTTATTGCATCTTTTAATTCTTTGGTTGTTGTCGCACCAAAATCCGAAATGCGCAGATAACCAATCTTTGGCAATTTATCATCATCAGCCGCCGCCGCATCTGATTTTTCACTAAATTTAACAGATTTTACCTTTATAATCGCGCGTTTTAACGTCATAACTTTCGGTTCATTACCATCATGCACAACCGTTAATTTAACCGTTGTTCCTGGTTTTCCTTTCATCTTTTTGACCGCCTGGTTCAGGTTCATATCGAACACTTGTTCGCCGTCAATATGGGTTATATAATCGCCTGCTTCAATCCCAGCCTTGGACGCCGGCGTATCATCAATTGGCGAAATAACACGAATTGCACCTTTATCACTGGTAATTTGAATCCCCAGTCCACCAAATTCGCCATGTGATTTATCATTAAATTCTTTGAAATCATCTGCAGAAAGGTATGACGAATGTGGATCCAATGCCGCCAACATACCGTTCATCGCGCCTTCCAACATTTTACGTTCGTCGGCTTCTTCAACAAATTTATCACGTGCAGTTTCAAAAACCAGTGCCAGTTTTTTTAATTCACTGTAAATCTGTTCATCTGTTAAATGAACGACAGGTTCTTCTTTTTTCGGCTTTTTTGGTGCCGCATCACAAACAAACGGAGAAATAATTGCCAATAATAATAATATCTTTTTCATATCACGCCCTTTTCTTTCCAGAAAATAATAATAAAAAAAGATATCCAGCGCAACACGATTTTTAATAAAATAAAAATGTCGATAAACGACATTTTTATTTTGTAAGTTGTTTTTCTATATTTTGTATTCTAGCAATTAATTTACGCATAAAAGCAACTTTGTCCGCATTATTTTGTTCTGTTTTTTTGGATTGCGGATTCACCCTTAAATCATCACCTGCCTTGATAAAACGCTTTAACAATACAACAATTGTACGATAACGCATGATATTTTGTATCTCTGGATTACGTGGTCCATAAATACTGTATGCGTCTTTATCATGCAATTTATAATATTCTTCATATAACGGTCTGCAAATATCTAAATCTATTGCTAACGGTGAAAAGATATCACGAAAGATGAAATTATAGTCTGCTTCGGCAAAGTCAATAAATGATAACTTACTGGTGCGGGCATCATATAAAACATTTCCAGAATTTAAATCACAATGCGACCATGCTTTGCGTGTCTTATATTCATAAGAATCAACATCTGTAACCAAATCTGACATATATTTAATTTCACCACAATCAAACCATTTTGGCATTTTATGTTCAATTATACGTTCCAATCGTTTCATTTTTAATTCATCAGATATTCGATGCATAATCCCATCATCTGCAGGCTTTAATTCATTCATATCAACCAAGAAATGTGCCAAACTGCCGATAATTTCATAACGTTGACGATTACTTAATTGTGCATAAACAGTCGCCGTCAATGGTTCACCATGCGCACGTTCTTCCAATAATTGATATTCATCATCTTTAATATGCAACATTGCTGGTATATTATAAACAGGATTTTGAACCGATTTGATAGCATCAACAACTTCTTTGGTTCGGTGCTGTTTTACCAACCATCTATCTTTTTCAATCTGCGTAAATTCTGGCAACGGTCGCTTCATAACAAGCCCATCGCCAAAATCGGCGATATATGTTTCACGTCCATGTGGTGCATTTATTTCCATTTTCATACTATATATTATAGACATATTTTACATTTTGTCAATATATTTTTTAATTCCATTATTTACATTTTTTTATTGTTTTGATAGAATAAACACTATGTTAAAACGCAAAGATATCTTGTCTGCAATTATATTATCGGTTTGTGCCCTGCCCGCGTTTGGTGCAAATAATGAATTAGCAAAAATTCAAAGCCAAATAAAAGAAACCGAAATTCAAAATAAAAAAATAGAAGCACAATTAAAAACATCCTCTAAAAACGTTGAACAAACAAAAAAACAACTG
>CAMOXB010000036.1 GCA_946628805.1 uncultured Pseudomonadota bacterium | reverse complement strand
TGCGCTTGGCTTAACATCGGCGGAAATTTCGGTTAGTGTTATGCCTGCTGGTGCAAAATCGCCGTTTAATCATATTCACAAACAAAACGAAGAAATCTATATCTTTTTAACTGGTAACGGCACATTTACGGTCGATGATGACAAGATTGAAATTAAACCGGGAACTGCTATTCGTGTTGCAACTGGGGCGAAACGCGCGATGGAAAATACTGGCGCAACTGAAATGCAATATATCTGTGTCCAGGCAAAAGAAAATTCATTAACACAATTTGCATTTGCTGATGCCGAGGTTTGTTAAGGTGTATTAAAAACAAGGTGCCATTCGGCACCTTTTTATTGGCATAATCTTTCACCACTTGTCCAGTTGTTTGTTGAAAAAATTTATTCAATTGTATAATATTTATCCATAGAAAGATGGTAGAATTTTAAAATTGGGTTATCGAACCAAGAAAATCCTAGAATTCTAAACAAAAAACTGCCCTGAAGGGCAGCTTTGTAAATTGTGGCTCGTGCAACTGGACTTGAACTATATAATTTTTATTGAAGTATTTATGTAGTGTGTTATAATACACACTAATCAAGGTGGATTTAACCAGACTTGTCCTGCCTTATAAATGGACTAAATATGGAGTTGTTATTATGCTTATTTCCCGTTTTTTAACGATTATTATGCGTGGTGCAACACTGCAATCCACCTTTGGTTCAATTTGCAAAAACCAAAGGAGTAAATTATGCAAAGAACAGCAGAAGCGGTGTCGCTTGGACATCCAGATAAAACAGCTGATTATATTTCCTGTTATATACTTGATCGTATAATCACACAAGACAAAAACGCCAGATATGCCGTTGAGGTTATGATAAAAGATAACACAGTTGTCCTTGGTGGCGAAATTACCACAACGGCAAACTTAAATGAACTGAATCAATATGTGAAAGATGCGTTAGCTGAAATCGGATATGATGAACGATATGCATCTATATGGGGTCAGTATGCTATTGATACGACAGAAATCAAAGTTATCAACATGATTGGTGTGCAGTCTGCTGATATCGCCAGTGGTGTTGATAATGATGGTTGGGGTGACCAAGGTGTATTTGTTGGCTATGCGTGCCAAGGCGAATGTAAGATAAATCGTGAATTATACTTGGCACGAAAACTAAACAAAGCCCTTTATGACAGAGCGCGTAGTTCTTACAACCTTGGCATAGACATCAAAACGCAAATCACATTGAACAATGACAAAATAGAAACAGCCATTGTTGCAATTCCAATGCTGCGAGATGAAGATTTAACAGACTTTATCATTGAAACATTGGGTGAAAAGCCAACGCAAATTATTGTAAATGGCACAGGGCGTTATACATATCATGGTTCCATCGCAGACTGTGGCATTACAGGACGTAAATTGGCCTGTGATTTTTATTCTACTGCTGCGCCGATTGGTGGTGGGTCTCCATGGACAAAGGATGCCAGCAAGGCAGATTTAACCCTTAATGTCTATGCTCGTATCCTGGCGTGCGAAAATCTGGCCGACAACGACGAATGTTTTGTCTTTCTCTCTTCGTGCATCGGACGTGCCGAGTTGCCCAGTGGCCTGATTAAAACGATTAAAAACGGGGTTGTTTCCTATCATGATCTCTGGTGCAATCAAAAACCCAGCGCACTAATAAAGGCATATGTGTTGGATAAACCGATCTATACAAAATTATGCGACAAAAGTATATCTGGTTTACTGAACTAAAATCCGTTATTCGCAAGACGCTTGTCTATAAAACTCACAAAAAAACATTAATGTAAAAACAAAGACTTGGGAGGCTAGTGTTTTTTATTCCCGAACAAATGCTTTATCTGTTATGTAAAATAACATTATCTTATCTTGCCGGTTTTGTAAACACCTTTTTGTATCAAGGCGGTGCGCAAATTTGGATAATGTTCAACATACGGACGCAGATGATGATTATAAAGCGTTAAATTATTGCTTATCATCACAACCGGCACACCTTTGTCCAGACAGCCTTTTATCACCAATGGTGAATCATCGAAATGAATATCAGGCTTTAATTCGCGCAAAATATCTGATTTAAATCCGATTTTATCATACACCTGGTCGCGATTACATTTGATGCCGGCATTTCTTAGTTGTCGATATGTTTTTTCGGGCTGTTTCATGCGGCGTTCTGTGACGAAAAAGATTTCCATATCTGGACGCGCCATTAAAACATTTAACATATGTGGAATTTTTGTATCCAGCACTGGCATACGATAAAGTAAATCATCACCCCACAATTCGACCAGATTTTTACAGACAGATTCATCATATATTTCGTCGATATTCCAGGACGTCTGGCGCACGTACGGAATCCCGGCACGTTCAAACGCCAACATATTAATTGGATTTAAATTAAAAATAACATCGTCCAAATCGAAACTGATACGCATACGAACAGCCCCTTTATATATATTTCACATGGCTATATTAGTTCGTCGATAAAGCCAGTGTCAAATTTATCGTTATTTTTTTCGATTTACATTTTTTGGGGCGTATGGTAAAGTTTGATTGAAACCAATGGGAATTGGCTTCGGGACTTAGAACATCCCTTATTAGAGCGGCACGTGTTGTGTCGTAATCCGCTGTGGTGCATTTTGTGCATCGTACCCTGACATCCGGTCGGGGTGCCACGCAAGTGGGGCATTCTCTAATTATGCTGTTCTAACCCCCGACCACCAATTTTCTTTGGTGGCGTTTTTATTTGTATGTTCAGGGGGCAACAATGAAAAAGTTTTTATTAACAATAACCGCAATATTTATGTGTATCGGCGCATATGCCAAAACCGAAACAATTAATTGGTATATGGACGGTAATACATACGCAACAACACAATGTGAAACCGGTTCTGATATTATATTACCCCAAACACCATATAAATATGGTTATACATTTAATGGGTGGTTTGGATATACCCCGATTGAATATTTGGAATCAACAGGGACACAGTATATTGATACGGGGGTTGTACCGAATCAATATACAAAATTTAGGGTAAAAATAAATATGAGCGAATACACAGGAAATATGATTATAGGTTATACTAGAGGCACAAATGATCTATACAGATTATTTAATGCTGGTGGATTGATTTATTTTGATTATGGAAATCATCAACAGAGAATTTCTGGCGGGCAATTTTCAAATGGCACAACATATGATTTCTTAGTTGGTACCCAATATGTACAAAATTATGAAACGAAGAAAATAATTATTGGTATATCTAAAAATCTACCATTTCTAGGAACTGATAATATGTATATATTGAAAGATGGTGCCAAAGGTAAAATATATCTTTTACAAATCTACGACAACGACGTTCTTGTTCGTGATTTCATCCCGGTGCTTGATTCAAACAATGTTCCATGCATGTATGACAAAGTTGAACATAAATTCTATTACAACGCGGGCACTGGTGATTTTATCGCCAGCCCGGTGATTGGGGGTGAATAACCCCCTCCGGCTGCGCCGCACTCCCCCATACTGGGGGAGAACCCTGATAAGGAAATAAACCATGAAAAAAATATTATTATCTTTACTAATTATTAATCCGGTGTATGGGTATTATACATCCGATATTCCAAATAAATGTGGTGTTATGGGTAATGAAATGTTTACGGTATTTACACCAATACAATACACATGTCCGGCGGGGGAATTCTTACCGGCTTATACATTGGGCTGTCGTGCATGTCCGGTTGGTTATGACTGTAATGGCGGAACATATGATTTTAATGATGATATATCTCAGGGCGCAATTAAACAAAGTGGTTATATTAATAACAACTTAACAAATCTTTGTTCCACAAATTTTCCACATGAATTATTTGCGGTTATGACACCAAATGAACATACGTGCAGTCCAGGATATTATTTACCCGCAAATGTGGATTCTTGCACGATATGTCCGCAAGACAGTTATTGCACCGGCGGGACGTATACTTTTAATGAAACAGTTAATCAAGGCATTGAACAATGTATTAATGGACATGCACCGATTGGGTCAAGTATTTGCTATGGACATATATTACATATTGGAGATGATGTTGTTTATCTGAAATCAAAAAAATTAACAACGCCGTCGCTGAACGTTGGTATGGACGACGGAATATTTTATGCGAATATGACAACCATTCCAACGCGTATGAATAATGCGACAGACCACTATCTGAAAATCGAATATGATGGCACAGTGTATTATGTCTGTGATGATACAACGTATGGGAAATAACCCCCTCCCGTCCGCTTTCGCTTCACTACAGCGAGACGTACTCCCCCACACTGGGGGAGAACTAACCTCCCCGCCCGTCCGCTTTCGCTTCGCTACAGCGAGACGTACTCCCCCACACTGGGGGCGAACCAACCTCCCCGCCCGTCCGCTTTCGCTTCGCTACAGCGAGACGTACTCCCCCACACTGGGGGAGAACCGAACTCCCCTCCCGTCCGCTTTCGCTTCGCTACAGCGAGACGTACTCCCCCACAC
>CAMOXB010000035.1 GCA_946628805.1 uncultured Pseudomonadota bacterium | reverse complement strand
ATGTCAAGCAACCAATGTCATTCCGAGCAAACGAAGTTTGCGTGGGAATCCATAAAAATAAAGTTCATTTTATAATCAAAATGTGCATATGGATTGCCACGGTCGTTACACTCCCTCGCAATGACATAGAACTTTGGTCAGATTTATTTTTCCAGATTAAAATTCCAGTCCAGAAATAAAAAAACCGCCAAAACGGCGGTTTTTTGATATTAACGTTGCAAGCCGACAGTAAATGTATCGCCCCAATCGGCAATCTTTTGACCACCAACGGTGCAATGCAAAGCATCAAATCCTTTTTCAACCTGTTTCTTTTTGATAACAACGCCAGAAACAACACCACCAACAGTTCCCAAAACAACACCGGCTGTCAAATCAGATGCCAAACGTGTGGTATTGAATTTACCTTCGGCGGTTTTCCAACCACTTTTACCAGCTTCTGCATTTGCAGCAAAAGTTTTCAATGTATCGCGCGCATCTTTAATTTGTGTTTCACTTGGTCCAACAGGAACAGTCACCACAATTGCCGACTGTTTTTCTGCACAAATTTTTGCTCTTAATGTTTCAGATGCATTAACATCATTTTCATAAAGTCTTTTGAATTCATCACAAGATTTCCCTTCCAAATCAGATTTTTCCAATTTATATTGTTTCATTGTAAGACTGAAATTTCCGTTTGGACATCTTATATAACCAGTATAATTATAATAGCATGGTTCTTCGTTTTGTTCTTTTGCTACACATTTACCACGACCACTTGCATCAATTTCAAATACTTTATCATTCAAACAATTACACTTATCTGTTTTTGCGTCATATTTGGCTTCATTAGACGGAATATCACAACATGCCTTGCCGTTTACAGTTGAACGCGAATCTTTACATGATTTAATTTCCGGCGTCACGACAATTTCTGGCAAAACATTAGCATTGTCACATCTTTTATATCCTGGAATATCCGGTGTATATTTTTGATAATCCGAACTGTCAAAAGCGACATAACCTTTACCTTTCGGACATGTTTTTACACTCCAATAATTAGTTAAAGCGTTATCTGAAAGTCTTCTTAAACAAGATTGATAACATTTTACACCAGTTCTAGCATTCTGTTGAAATTCTGGAGTATTTGGCGCCTGGGAACAATCATATTCAACAGATTCGCCTAAATTATGTTTAGAACCATCAGAAAAAGTACATTGATTTTCGACTGTTTTCTCACAATCCTTACAATCCGCACGACCTATACATACATCACCTTCTTCTCTGGCAACACAATATTTTCTGTTTCCAGACATTTCTATTTTCTTACAATAAATAACATTATATGCATCCATTTCAGAAAACTTCTCATAACCTTTTATTTCTTTACAATGCGGCAACGAAGAAGTTCCTTCTTGTGTCCATTTATCATCAGCCGGAGAAGCCCAACCTGTTGTTCGGCATTGATAGACTTCTGTCCCATTTGTTGTAAACACATCTCCAATATGTTGCCCTTCACCACTTATTACAACCTTTGCACCATTAGAACAATTACTATTATCGCCACCTGTTTCACAAGCAAAAGCTCTTTGATTCTGCCGATGACTCTGAGAAAGATACAAATACTCATCGCCCTCTTCGTCTTCATTCCATGTCAAAGATCTAATATCACAAGTTCCGGCAAACACAGGCACCGCAGATATACTGCACAATCCGACTAACAATGAACATAATGCGATTTTTTTCATGATTTTATCCTTCCTTACAATTTATTATGAAACTATTTTATCATAATTGAAAAACCTGTGCAAATAGTTTTTTGTGCTATTGTTTACAAAAAAATGTCATTCCGAGCGAGCATGCGAGCGTGGGAATCTATAATACAATTTATTCCCCCAGGATAAAATTTGTTATATGGATTGCCACGGTCGTTAACACTCCCTCGCAATGACATGGAACTTTGAACAAATTATGATTCAAAAAACACCTCCCTCCCGGCTGACGCCGTGCTCCCCCAAGGGGAGAATTTTAAAAATATCGATGTAAAAGTTCCGCCCCCCATGGGGCGGGGAACCCGCAGGGCGAAGTCTTGACGTAGCGGAAGCGAAGACGGATGGTGGGGGTATTCTGGTGTTTTTATTTTTTTCAAACGGCTGGCACAAATATTTTTCAACCCTCCCCGGCACCTGTGGTGCCACCCCGCCCCAGGCGGGGAATTTAATCTATAACATTAAAAATATCGATGCAGGGTTTGTCCGTTTTTAGAAAGCCATCGTTTCGCCCTTTCGACACCAAATCCATAAAGTTCTGAAACATTTGCCCAAAATTCCGGCGAATGATCCATATGTTTACGATGTGATAATTCGTGCATTACGACATAGCGCATTACTTCATATGGTGCGAACGCCAATCGCCACGAAAACGATATTGCCCCGGTTGATGAACACGATCCCCAACGCGACGACGTATCACGCAATGTTATATGCGTTGGCCAATATGGTCGCGGTGTTGTTTTTATTATCTTTTTTATT
>CAMOXB010000034.1 GCA_946628805.1 uncultured Pseudomonadota bacterium | reverse complement strand
TAATGATTATGTTCGCTCGGAATATCAGATGATTTCGGCTTCGTTCTATAAAAACCATTTGGAATGGACTTTCAACAATATTTTCATCGGTTATCACGAAAAAGAAATCCATTTGGCGGGTTTTAACACGGTCGTTCCGAATAAATGGGCTAGGCACACGGTCACTTTTGATGCTGAGACAGGACTTTTAGAATATCTTGTGGATGGACGCACGGAGGCTCTTGTTTTTATCACGAATATGACGAAAACTTGATTCAAAAGATTACATATAATACTGAATTTTATCGTGATTTGTTTGAATATTATCGTGAACCGTATAATAACTATGATTCATTTGTTGAAAAATATAAACAATTTTTCAACAATGATATAAAGCAATTGCAACAATTTATGGATTTGCGAGCTAATATATTATGTGCGGTTGCAGATCTGGGGTTGAATTTATACGGATTAAACTTTGACAAATTATCACCAGAATTATTTATATTAAAGGCGGCATTTCATAAAGAACCGAAATATACATTAAAACATAATCAAGACATTTATAATTCTTCCAGAATAAACCTGTCTATATCTCATGTTCAGTGCAAAGGCTATGGTTTCCCATGGCGAATATATGACATTATGGCATCTGGTGGATTACTGATATCATCTTATTCTAAATTGCTGGCTGAAAAAACGTCGGGGATTGTTGAAATACCAATGTTCAAATCACCGAACGATGTGCACGAATTGTGTAAATATGCACTGGAAAACCCATCATACTGTGAAGATATAATCGCAAAATCAAATGCGTTTATTGAAAAATATGGCCGTTGGAAAAGTAATTTAGAAACAATAGAAAACAACACCAAAATAAAACTTATAAACAATGACAACCAAGAATCAAAACTTATTATTCTGGAATCACAACCACCTGAACAACGCCATATTATTAATCGTAAAACAATAAAACGCGTTAAAACATTTATATATTCAATATCTATGGCACTGTTGCAAATGCCTGTTTTATATTCTCTATTCAAAAACAAGAAAAAATTGCGGTCAAAGATACAAAGATATTGGGATTAAGATTAAATGTATTTAAACAATATTTTATATCGCAGAAATATAAACAAGAAAGGATACAAAATGATTAAATTTTTAGATTTAGGAAAGGTGAATAATCGTTTTCGTGATGAAATGGATGCGCGCATTCGTGAAATACTGGATGCCGGGTGGTATTTATCTGGTAAATGGAACGATGAATTTGCCGCGCATTTTGCAGATTTTTGTGGAACAAAACACGCCGTTGGTGTGGCAAATGGGCTGGATGCGATAAACCTTATTATTCGCGGATATGGCTTTGGGGCGGGTGATGAAATTATTGTGCCGGCGAATACTTATATTGCGACAATATTGGCAATTTCTGAAAATGGTTGCACACCGGTATTGGTTGAACCAGATATAAATACATACAATATAGACCCAGAAAAAATCGAAGAAAAAATCACATCAAGAACCAAGGCGATAATAGTTGTCCATCTGTATGGTCAAGCAGTTCAAATGGCAAAAATCTGGGAACTGGCGAAAAAGTATAATTTGAAAGTCATAGAAGATGCTGCCCAGGCCCACGGCGCCATGTATGACGGGAAACGTGTTGGAAATTTAGGTGATGCGGCGGCGTTTTCGTTTTATCCGGGTAAAAATCTGGGGGCGTTGGGTGATGCCGGTGGTGTAACAACCAACGACACCGAATTATATGAAAAAGTAAAAGCAATAGCGAATTATGGTTCCGACCGTAAATATCATCATATTTATAAAGGGGTTAATTCCCGTCTTGATGAAATTCAGGCGGCATTATTGGATGTTAAATTACCGTATCTGGATGCGGACAATGCACGTCGTCGCGAAATTGCAAAATATTATCGTGAAAACATCACGAATCCTAAAATCATATTGCCAAAAACATATGATGAAAATGCACATGTGTGGCATGTGTTTGCATTGCGCACGGAAAATCGTGATGATTTGTGTAAATACCTGAACGATAACGGGGTGCAAACAAATATTCACTATCCAACACCGCCGCACAAACAGGGGGCATACACTGAATGGAATAACCAATCGTTTCCAATAACCGAGGAAATTCACCGCACAATCATGTCTATTCCAATGTCGCCAGTAATGACAGATGAAGAAGTTGCAGAAATTGTAAGGCTTATAAATGCTTTTTAATACACGATTTGATTTGATTGTATCGCTGGGCGAAGATTGCGCATGTTCATCATATCTGCGCAAATTCGCGTTGCAGAATGCATCGTATCCGTTTGATTGGCTGACCAAGGCATCGTTGAAGACCCGTGTTGATTTAATCAAGGATGATTTTCGCGGATTTTTGGAACGGGAAAACATGTATCAAATCCCGCATCCCGAAGACAGCGAAAAAAACTGTGATTATTACGAAGACAGAAACACTGACTTTTATTTCTATCATGATTTTCCAATGGGTGTTGATTTAGATGATTCATTTGCCACGGTCAGGGAAAAATACAATCGCCGAATTCAACGGCTTTATCAAACGATAAAATCCGCACAACGTGTATTGTTTGTGTGGTGGAGCCGCGATAAACACCACACCCCGCAAGAAATTGAATCGTACTATGCGATTTTAAGTAAAAAATTTAACCATTGTGATGTTTTTATGTTGGTTGTGGAATTTGCCCCAAACAAAAGCATTGCTTATTATCATAATAATCATATTTTGATTATAAATGATAAAATAGTTGATGATATTAATATCACAATGGGTAATGCAAAAATAAATAATAAATACTTTTCTAAAATAAGAAAGAAACGTACATTACACGAACGCATATCTTATGCATCGTATAAAATATTGAGATTTTTATCGTGTTTAATTTTTATACGATCGGTACGACAACGGTTCAAAGATTATATAAAGATGAAATTACTGCACGCAAAATTATAAAAAATGACGATTGACGATATTTTGTTTACTGAAAAAAACATGAAACGTGGCGTTAATAAACAATGTGCCATGTTTGAACACATGATAAATAAAATAAAAAAATCAAAATCGCTGTCACGGCGGTTGAAATATGCAAAAGAGGCATTAAATATTGCAAATCATGGTTCTACACGATATTATTCATCAGATGTTATTGAAGACGTGTTTATTGAAATCGCACAAAATAATTCTGTGTCTTTATCTTCAAATGTTATTCCAGATTCTGTGTTACATGTCGCCAGCGAATTGTATGAAACGGGGGGCCATACGCGCATACTGGAACGTTGGATTGAAAATGCGCCACCCGGACAAAAAAATAGTTTATTTTTAACCCGTAATACAGAAATACCAAACACTGTTAAAATGATTGTGTCTGAACACAATGGCGAAATTATAATACCTGATAAATCAGCAAATGATATTGAACGCGCATTACAATTACGAAAAATTGCATCGCAATATGAACGAATAATTTTGCATATTCATATGGATGACTATATTCCAATTATCGCATTTGGCACAAACGATTTTACGCGACCGGTATACCTGTTTAATCATGCGGATCATCGGTTCTGGATTGGCGTATCAATTGCAGATTGTGTTATAAGTTTTCGTGATTTTGGTCGGGAAATTGCTGAAAAATACCGCGGGGTTAAAAATTCTTTTTATATGCCATTAATAATTGAATCCAACCCAATACAGGTGCATAACAATATAACAAAGTTGAAACAAATTTTAGGTATTCCAATCAATCGCCCAATTGTTTTTACGTCTGGTTCCGCCCAGAAATTTAGACCACTGTTAAATATGAATTTTAATACATTTGTAAATAAACTTATTAATCGCATTCCCAATATCATGGTCGTCGCAATTGGTCCAACATTGAATAATGTTCCTGATAAAAATATTATCAATCTTTCGGTAATGCCACACGACAAGTTTATCCAATATCTTAATTGTGCAGATGTTGTTATCGACAGTTTTCCATTCAGTGGCGGAACCGCATTATTGGATGCAGTATCCGCCACAAAACCGGTTTTAAGCCTAAAATGTCCAACTGGACAACTTAATTACATTACAAAATCTATTGCGTATTGTGATACAGTTGCTGAATTGATTAAACGCACATGCGAATTAATAAAATCAACCACAGAGCGTAAAAATAATCTGCGCGATGTAAAAAAACATCTGGTCAAAGAAGATTTGTCCGTATGGGTTAAACAACGCG
>CAMOXB010000033.1 GCA_946628805.1 uncultured Pseudomonadota bacterium | reverse complement strand
TTTTATAAAAATATTTTGATACATTTTGTCGCCTGTTAAAACCAAAAACCCACCAAATGGTGGGTTTTAAAGTTTTAATCTGGCGGAGTTGAAGGGATTCGAACCCTTGATACCGTTGCCGGTATACCACATTTCCAATGTGGCGCACTAGACCAACTATGCGACAACTCCGGATTGTATGGATTTTTTAGTCTTCGTCTTCGGATGCATCTGGGGTGTCATCTTCGACAACTGTGCCTTCGCCTGCATCAGCCATCAAAGAATTATCCAATTCGGCATCAATTTCACGCAACATTGGATCTTCGCTGGCGATTTCCAACGATGCATCGGTATCGATTGCCGATGGGGCATCTTTGTAAGATTGAACAAATTCATGGCGAACATCTTCGACGTTTAATTTACCACTGGCAATTTCACGCAACGCAACAACAGTCAATTTGTCGTCTTTCTTTTCAACGACTGGTTCTGCGCCGCCGTTCAAATCGCGAACGCGTTGTGATGCCAACATTCCCAATTCATATCGGCTTTCTACAAAAGGTAAAGTGTCAGAATTTGTTACACGTGCCATAATTAAATCCTTTGTTGAAATCATTTTTATCCACGATATAATGCATTAAGACGTCTTAAAAAGCAAGAAAAAAATGAATATTAAAACATTATCTTTTGGCTGTCGATTAAATGCACTGGAATGCGAAAAAATATCTGCAATGTTGTCCAGTGTCGTGGACACTGCGATTTTGGTTAACACGTGTTCGGTAACAGGTGAAGCCGAACGTCAGTGTGGTCAGACTGTGCGCCGCCTTTCGCGCGAAAACCCGAACAGTATTATATTTGTTACAGGCTGTGGCGCGACGCGTAATCCGGAACTTTTTGAATCAATACCAAATACTTTCGTTATTGATAATTCGGATAAAATGAATCTTGCATCATACAAAGACGCGTTAAATTCGGCGAATATTGATATTCATAATTTGAAAATAGATTCCTTTCACGGCGAAGACACACAGTTATCAAAAAAATTCGTCCAGGTTCAAAACGGATGTAATCACGATTGTACATATTGTGTAACGCGCCTTTTGCGTGGTGCAAACGTTTCGTTCCCATATGATGAAATATTGTGTGATGTTAAAAGTGCAATCAAAAATGGTTTTTATGAAATAGTATTAACCGGTGTTGATACGGCGTCATATATTCGCAGGGATGGCGATAAATTGATTCTATTATCAGATGTATGCAGTGCATTATTGCGTGATGTTCCGGAAATAAAGCATTTGCGCCTTTCGTCTATTGATCCTGCATCACCCGAAGTCCCAAAGATAATTGAATTAATGGCACATGATGCGCGCTTTATGCCGCACTTGCATTTATCGATGCAGTCTGGGTCGAATACGATATTAAAATCAATGCATCGTCGCCATAATGCAGATAAATTGCGCGAATTAATAAAATTATCAGACGGCAAAGTTTCGTTCAGTGCGGATATAATCTGTGGATTTCCGGGCGAAACCGACGAATTGTTTAATGAAACCGCAGATTTAATTCGCGAAATAGGTCTGATAAACGTGCATGCGTTTCCGTATTCCCCGCGGCCTGGCACTGTCGCGGCAACTATGCCGAACCAGGTTAACCGTGCAATATCGAAAAAGCGCGTGAAAATTATATATGATATCGTTGCGCAAAATCGGGCGGTGTTTATGCAAAAACAAATTGGAAAGACTGTGTCTGTCTTGGTCGAAGATAATAATATCGCGCGTACCCCAGATGATATAAATGTAAAAATATCAGGCGAACCAATACCAAACCGCACAATTTGCGATGTAAAATTAACCGGTATTGAAAACGATATGTTTGTCGGTAAATTGGTATAGTTTTTTACTTGTATTAAAAATCATATTTGATAAAATAATCATGTCAGCAAGAATTTTGCTGATGGGGTGTAGTGACCCGATGTAAAACAGCGTCTGAATATTGTTCGGACGATAAATGCTCCAACCATTGGTTGGAGGGCTTGCGAATAATGCAAACGCAAAATAAGCGGCACAATTTCTGTTTTAATTGTCACTAACCTCCAACCGCCCGATTTTCTGGCGGTAATTTGATTTGTCAGAAAGGAGGAAACATTGAAACGTATATCTATAGTATTTATTGCATTATTGCATATAACCGCAATATGTCGTGGTGATGTTTGCCCCGTCGGATACCAACCCGCAGAGTATCAGATTTTGGAATATATCGAATCAACAGGTACACAGTATATTGACACTGGGTTTATACCTAATAACAACAGTAAATTATATATAAAGTTTAGAGATATAAGTTCAACAGGGGCTTGGGCTGCAGGTGTAAATGCAGGTCGAGGTCTTACCGACAACTTTGGTGTATCTAAAGATAACATAAGGTTTGGTGATCAGTACTATGACCAAGATATGCTCACTGGTGCTTTTTCTGTGGAAGTAGACAAGTATGGTTGTAGCATAAATTCAACAAAACACTATTGGAAAACAGAACCTGTTATATCAACAACAAAAACCGTGTATCTCTTTTGGTCTAATGGTTCTGGTGCATCTAAGAGCGGTAAGATTTATTCTTGCAAAATCTGGAACAACGACACACTGGTTCGTGACTTTATACCTGTTCGCAGACTTGCAGACGGTGTAATCGGTATGTACGACACAGTAACAGGCACATTCTTCACGAACGCGGGTACTGGCACATTTATTGCAGGTCCTGAAACATATGAAACAATTTATGGCAATGGTGCTGTATGTACGGTTTGTCCACCGAACACATATAAAGATACCGCGGGAGATTTTCTGTGTACACCATGTCCATCAACAACATTTTCAAAATCTGGTTCAACCAGTATTAACGATTGTGGGCACGTAATGCATGTTGGTGATAAAATATATTTCTTGAATTCACAAAAATTAACGGCACCTGCATTACATGTTCGTATGCCCGATGGAACCATTTATTATGGCAGTTTATATTCGGAAATGGAATAAATGTCGGTTTACGCATTTAACCCGGCGACATAGCCACTGGCAAATGCCCATTGTAAATTATATCCGCCCAAATCGCCAGTGATATCAATGACTTCGCCGGCAAAATAAAGTCCGCCACACAATTGTGATTCCATTGTTTTTGACGATATTTTGTCGGTTGATATACCGCCCGCGGTTACTTCTGCGCTTTGCAGTCCAATTGCATGCGCGTCATTTATTTCAAAGTGATTGATTTTATCGGCGATTATGCGTAATTCGTTGTCGCGAATATCGGCTATATTGCGTGTATCATCACATAAAAAACGGCTCAGGTTCCGGGGCAATATTTCACCGATTATATTTTGAACTGATTTTTTACCATTTTGTGTCTTGGATTGTTTTAATAAATCAAATACATTTATATCGGGTGCAAAGTTTATGTTTATATTTTGTTCACCGAATAATGTTGCGCGATATGCCGCCGGTCCACCAATACCAAAATGCGTAAATAATAAATCATCGTGAATTTTTGCTTTGCCAATTAATATTTCCGTGTTAACGGAAACGCCAGCCAAATCGTCGCTAAATGCACCTGTTTTTATCGCGCAAAGTGCAGGGCGAACCGGTTCAATTTTATGACCGAAATTCTTTGCAATTATGTGTCCAATATTCGACACACCAAGATGCGGATACGATAAACCACCGGTTGCAATAATGATTGATTCAGAACGAAATATTCCGCGGTCGGTATGAATTGTGAAAATATCGTCGCTTTTTTGCACATCAACAATGTTTGTATTGTTTGCAATTTTTATATCGCCTATGTCGTGCAAAAGTGCGCGAACAATATCGCCTGCGCCATTTTGACAGAAATATCGACCTGGCTCTTTTTCATAGAATTTTATATTGTGTGATTTTACCCAATTTAATGTATCGCTTGGTTTATATTGTGCCAATGCAGACGTTACAAAACGCGGATTTTTCCCGAAATAGCGTGTCCAATCCGCACGCAAATTTGTGAAATTGCATTTGCCACCACCTGAAATTGCAACCTTGCGCGCCGGGACATCGCCCATATCAATAATCAGCACAGATTTTTTGCGTGACTGTAAAACAGATGCCGCTTTTAAGCCTGCCGCCCCCGCACCAAGTATAATAACATCATATGTTTGCATGGTTTGATTTTATCGCAACCAGATTTTTTCGCAATAAAAAAACCGCCAAATGACGGTCTTTTAATCTGTGGTGGGCTAAGTAGGACTCGAACCCACGACCAAAGCGTTATGAGCGCTCCGCTCTAACCAACTGAGCTATTAGCCCACAGCGAAACCTATTATATATTTTTTATTAAATCTTGCAAGATAAAAATGAAGTAATCTTGCTTTTTATGTTCAATTATGTATTATATATCATATGCAAACATATGATGTTATTATACT
>CAMOXB010000032.1 GCA_946628805.1 uncultured Pseudomonadota bacterium | reverse complement strand
AGTTACATATGTACAACCTTTATATCTTTTTTTGTCGAATGATAATGGTGTTGTCTCTTTTACAGACAATCACGTTCAAATCTATTATCTCAAAATCTACGATAACGACATCCTTGTTCGTGATTTTATTCCGGTGCTTGATTCTGACGGTGTTCCATGTATGTTCGACCGTGTCGAAGGTAAATTCTATTACAACGCCGGTACGGGTGATTTTATCACCGGTCCGGTAATTGGGGGTGATTAATATGAAACCTGGGAACAAAAAGCACTATGTCATTCCGAGCGAGTATAACGAGCGTGGGAATCCACAGAACAAAAACTTTTTAATGGATGCTCACGTCAGCCCTTTGGGCTTCCTCAGCATGACATTGGTGCGTAAACGGAAAACAAAATGAAAAAATTATTATTATTATCTTTATTAATCACACAACCTGCGTTGGCGGAATTGATAAACGGCGATATTATCAATGGGTGTAATACAGAAACACTGCATGATATTAATAATATAACAAATATGTTCCCGGTATTTAGTGCCCACAAACACACATGTAATTCAAATGAATTTTTACCGGCATATACTGACGGTTGTCGCGCGTGTCCGGTCGGTTATACTTGTAATGGTGGAACGTATGCTTTTAATGAAACGGTTGCCCAGGGTATAACGGAAAAATCATTATTAAACGAATCCATAACATACGGTTGTTCAAATAATCTATTACACCCAAATAATAACAATATAACAAATATGATTCCAATATGGACGGCAAATCAACATACCTGTGCACCTGGATATTATTTACCGGCAAATGTGGATTCTTGCATGATATGTCCGCAAAATAATTATTGTATCGGTGGAACATATGCTTTTAATGAAACCGAAAATCAAGGTATTGAACAATGTGCAAATCCAACACCATTTGCACCGGTGGAATCGACCGTATGTTATCCACACATATTGCATATTGATAATGATGTTGTTTATTTGAAAAGTACAAAATTAACCAAGCCATCGTTGAATATCGGTATGGACGATGGAATTTTTTATGCGAATATGACGACAACACCAACACCGATGAACAATGCGACCGAACACTTTTTGAAAATCGAATACGACGGTGTGATTTACTATGTTTGTGATGACACAACGTATGGAAAATAGGGCGGTTTGATTTTGGCGCACCCAACAGGAGTCGAACCTGTAATCTTTGCCTTCGGAGGGCAACGCATTATCCAGTTGTGCTATGGGTGCATATCGTTCATATTATATACTATAATGCTAGCATTGCCAACATAAAATCATCCAAATCACCGTCCAGAACCGCCGCAGAATCTGTCTTTTCAACATTTGTGCGAACGTCTTTTACTAATTGATACGGGTAAAGAACATAGTTTCGTATCTGACTGCCCCATTCAATTTTCTTTTGGGCGGCTTTGGCTGCGTCTTCTTCGGCTGCGCGCTTTTGCATTTCCAGTTCATATAATTTCGAACGCAACATTTTCATTGCCATTTCTTTATTTTGAATCTGGCTGCGTTCGTTTTGACATGTGACAACTGTATTCGTTGGAATATGTGTAATACGAACTGCAGAATCTGTTTTGTTAACGTGCTGACCGCCAGCCCCAGATGCACGATATGTGTCAATGCGTAAATCTTTTTCATTGATTTCGATTTCAATACTGTCGTCAACATCCGGCCATACGTCCACAGATGCAAAACTGGTCTGGCGTTTGCCGTTCGCGTTAAATGGCGATATGCGAACCAATCGATGAACGCCGATTTCGTTTTTCAGCCAACCAAATGCGCGTTGACCAGATATGCGATATGTTATGCTTTTTATACCTGCGACATCGCCTGGGTGTTCTTCGACAACTTCAATTGAAAAACCATGTCTTTCGCACCAGCGTGTATACATACGCGACAACATTTGCGCCCAATCTTGGGCTTCGGTTCCGCCGGCGCCTGATTGAATAAATAAAAATGCACCGTTGTCGTCCATTGGATCGCTGAAAAGGGTAATAAACTTTGCATGGTGTGCAGCATCTGCCAATTCAGATATCGCGTTATTTACGTCGGCATCTTCGGGTGATAATTCGTATAAATCGCAAAGGTTTTTATATTCGCTTTCCAGATGATTTAATTCGGCGATTTGTTTTTCCAGATTTGATTTTTTCTGTAAAATTCCGCGCGCATAATCAGGATTATCCCATAAATCTGGGGCGTTAGATATTTCGTTTAATTTATCAATTTCGGATTGGATTTTATTCGGGTCAAAGAAACCCCCTTACGGCAGAAATGTCGTCGGCGATTTGCGTTAAAATTTCGTTGTTTACCAATGTCATACTTGAAATATAGCAATTAATTTGCCTAAATCAACTTTTTTATATTTTTGTATGAAAGTTTTATTGCGTTTTTATTCTGAATATGATAAAATATTGTCAACAGAGAGGGATTCTTCATGAAAAAGTTTTTAATGGCATTTGGTTGTATTGGCGCATATCTGGCATCTAATGCGGCGATGGCTGTGTCGGCTGGAACGGTTGCAAATGATTCATCACGTGCGGCGATTTATACGACTGGGACGGCAGGCTATGCAAATGTAAATAACGGATTGCGCGGTCAAAACAGCAATATCAATGCGTATATTCAAAACCAACGTAATACATATTTCATGATAACCCAGCCTGACGTTGATACTGCATGTCGTCAAAAGATTATGGCGTGTTTAACAGACTATTGTGGCGATACAACAATTGTTCCAGGCAAAACATCGGGACGTTGTATGTATGCAACCGAAAGTGAATTGTATAATT
>CAMOXB010000031.1 GCA_946628805.1 uncultured Pseudomonadota bacterium | reverse complement strand
TCTGAAAAAGATAAAATCGCAAACACATTGCAAGATTTGAAACAAAGATTAAGATAAAAAGACAGAAATCAACAACGTTCGTGTTGGTGTTGGACTTTGGATTTTCAACGAACAAGGTCAGGTTTTATTGGGCAAACGTTTATCAAAACATGGAAACAGCACGTGGGCACCACCGGGTGGTCATTTGGAATTCGGCGAAACCGCACAACAATGTGCATCACGTGAATTGTTTGAAGAAACCGGATTAAAAATACCGCTTAATAAAATAGAAATGTTTTCCACAACAAATGATATTTTTTATGGCGAACACAAACATTACGTCACAATTCATTGTCGCACAAAAATTGATAAATCGCTGGCGCAATTAATTGAAGTCAAAGAACCAAATAAATGTGAAACATGGGAATGGTTTGATAGAAACAAATTACCAAGTCCTTTGTTTTTAAGCGCACAAAATTTATTAAAACAACATACATTATAAAAATATACTTGTATAAATTTGCTAAAAAAATTACAATGTATGGTATGAAGAAAGGAATCCTGGTTTTTCTTTTATCGTTTTGTGCGTTTGCAAATTCATTTGCAGTGAATAATTACACACCAAAAAAATTTACAACGGTTACATCACACGGTGATGTCTATCCGTATGTATTGAATAATGCAAAGACCGGGACAAATGCAAAAAATATATCTGCGTCTGCAGCAACAGCACGTCGCGCCGTTGTTCCACGAACAAATTCATCTGTACGCGCAACAACTGTTAACACAACGCCAATAATTGCAGCACCGACGACAAACATTCAACCGGCGCGTCGTGTTGTTGAACGAAAAAAAACAACTGCACGTTCTGCAACAAATATTCGCCCAACCACAATGGTTGCACGTGGCACAACACCAACACAAATACGAACAATAAATAATGCGCGCACAACCACAACAACATCAACAACAAACAATGGTAATGTATCATCACAGCGTTGTTTTGCCGATTACAAAGAATGTATGGAAGGATATTGTCAACGCGAAGACACACCATATAATCGCTGTTATTGCAGTGCAAAACTGGCGCAAATTGATGCAAAATATCAAGATAAAATCGATAAATTAATTCAACAAATTATCCGTTTGCAATATACATCATCTGTTACAAGTGATGAAATAAAAGAATATTGGGATAATACTGTTGGTGTTTATACTCACGACAACCCATGGACAAATATTGACAATGCATTAAACATCGAATGGGCGGACACACAAAGTCGTGTTCGTGGTCAAAATGCGTTTAATACCGGCCACGAATATTGTGTTCAACATTTACGTTCTTGTTATTATATGGCATCAAATATGCGTGATGCGTATAAATCAGAGATTGCGCGTGACTGTGCAAGTTATGAAAAAAGTCTGCAAAAAATTCAAGATGCAGCAGAAAGTGTAATAGAGAGTTATCAATGGTAAAATTCATCGGCGCAGAATATAGCCGTGGCGCAACGGCAAAAGTTTTAGACAACGTTGGCCCTGCATTGGCACCACGTGCAGTTCAAAAAATGTTTCCAGATGCAGATTGGACTATATTAACACCAAATAAAATAAGCGAATCTGAATGTATGCGCGATCGCTTTGGCGACGCGTTAAATATGCACAAACAAATATATCCAAATACACCACGTGAAAAACATATATTTATTGGTGGCGATCACAGTGTTAATTTTTCACATTTTGCTGCAATTTCTGATATGTATATGGGCGAAGATATTTGTTTGGTATATTTTGATGCACACCTGGATATTCATACACCAGAATCTTCACAACGCGAAGCATCAGGCGCACCGCATGGAACGAATGTTCGTCATCTTTTGGGCGAAGGCGACGAACGCTGGCTGGCGATATCAAAGAAAAAGCCATCATTAAAACATGAAAATTTATTCTATTTCGGTTCACGTTCTTTTGAACCATCGGAAATAAAATATGTCAAAGATAACAATATCTTTTACAGAACGCCGGCACAATTACAAATTAAATCTGATTGGGATGCGGCTTTCAAAGAAGTTCGCAATCGTATCGGAAACAAAAAGTTTATTGTATCATTTGATTTTGACGGTATCGATGAAAAATATTTCAAAGACGTTTGGGTTCCAGAATCAAACGGATTATCATTGGATTTCGCACGTGATTTTGTAAATTATTTTTCAGATGCTATCAATTTTGAATTCGTTGAATATGCGGTATCTGGCGATAAACAAAGCGCCGACATTGTTCATGAATTAATCGGTATTGTTGCAAAAACGTTTGATTAATGAATGCGTTGCGACAAATTGCAATATAATTCATAGGCTTTTTGAAATTCATATTTTTCAAAATTATTCATCGTTTTATTGCATGCATTTTCTATTTCTGTCGGCGTCATGTTATAAAACTTTCTGAACAATTTTCTGGCACGATATGACAAGCATCCATACTTTGTCTTGTATGTTCCGCCAAAATCTATACGTTTACCGTTTTTGAAATTATCAGGTCGTGATTCTTGATATGTTGTCTGATATATTGATGTATCATCTGCAAATATATCTATACTTTCTGGTTTTGATTTTGAATCAATCCATTTACATAACATACATTGTCCACCAAACAATACGCCAAGGTATATAGGCGCATTTTTATTTGGTTCACATTTATTTGCACAAAATGCAGTTGGTATTTCATGTTGAACACCATGTCCCCTGATACATTCATAACTTTTGAATATTTTTAACGCATAATTTGCATTAATTTCCGGGAAAGATATTTTATACACATTTGCAACAACGCCAAACCAACCACGTGTACCCGTATTATTTGCGGAATACGGATCTTTTTCATCATATGTCTGTAAAACACATTTTGTGTTAAACAAATCGCCCAACGAATCTAATTGATATATCTGTTGTGCACGTTTTTCCAAATCACAATCATAATCCAAAACCAAAGATTCTAATTCACTGCACATTAAACGCGTTATATGTGCCACAGAATCTTTCGGAACAAGACGTAATAATTCCGGGGGTAAACAACCCACATATTTCGATATATCACAATTCAAAAAAACCTTGTACGCATCATATACATATGCGCCACGCTTTTTAAATAATTTGGTTAAATGCGTGTGTTTTATAAAATCTGTATCTGATTCACAAGATGATAATATTCTTTTCTTCATACCGTATATTATAGACAAATTATTTACATTGTCAATTAAATTAATT
>CAMOXB010000030.1 GCA_946628805.1 uncultured Pseudomonadota bacterium | reverse complement strand
ATTTTTTCGCCGTATGCTTTTATACCACGTGTGATTGCAGATTTAAATCCACTTTCGTGTGTGCCGCCATCAATTGTTGCAATTGTATTGCAGTATGATGCGAAAAATCCGTCATCAGATGCAGCGCCATTTTCATCTGTTAAAAATGTTAATGCCCATTCAACACGACCAGAATCATCTGGAAAATCGAGTGAGCCAGAAAACATCCTTGGTAAAATACGTGGTTTAGAATCTGTTTTTTCGGCCAAGAAATCACTAACACCATTCGGATAATAGAAAGTTGTTTGTGCCGGGATGTTCATATCTTCGGTCAGTAATTCTGGATTGCAAATCCAATCGATTTTTATACCACGTGATAAGAAAGATTTTGCACGCGCCATACGATAAATCTTAATTGGTTTGAATACTGCGTTGCTGCCGAATATTTCGTCATCCAATGTAAAACGAATTTTTGTTCCATGTGCCTTGGTTGCATCACCACGTTGAATTGGGGTTAAAACCTTGCCACGTGAAAAAGCCTGATGCCATTCATATCCATCGCGGGACACCGTCACAATCATTTCAGACGACAAGGCATTTACAACCGCAGATCCCACACCATGCAAACCGCCAGATGTTTTATAAACATTGTTATTAAATTTACCGCCAGAGTGCAGGGTGGTTAAAATAACCTCTAAAGCAGATTTACCAGGATACTTTGGATGTTCATCAACTGGAATTCCACGACCATCATCGGTAATTTCAATTGTTTTTGAATTTATTAAATTTACAGTAATTTTTTTAGCAAAACCAGCCACAGCCTCGTCAATACTGTTATCCATAATTTCAACAGGTAAGTGGTGCCATGCCTTTTCGTCTGTGCCACCGATGTACATACCTGGGCGCAGGCGGACGGGCTCTAAACCTTCCAATACCTGGATGTCTGATGCGTCATAAGATGTAGTTTTTTCTGCCATAGTACCTATATTATTAGAACATTTTGTTTTTTTTCGCAAGTCAGATTTTTTATTTCGGTTCCACTTGAATTTTTTGGTAAAAGGATTATATCAAAGGACAGATATAAATAAATAGGCCTGTATAATGAATAAAAATCCTTATGAAGTTTTAGGCGTTGCCCGTGACGCATCTGATGCCGACATAAAAAAGGCATATCATAAGTTGGTTATGAAATATCACCCGGATAAAAATCCTGGGGATAAATCAGCCGAAGAAAAGTTCAAAGAAGTAAATAATGCTTTCGATATATTGAAAGATCCACAAAAACGTGCGGCATATGACCGTTTCGGTGATGCGGCGTTTGCTGGGGGAAATTCTGCATCCGCTGGTGCAGGAAATCCTTTTGGGGCAGGTTTTGGTGGATTTGCAGGTGGCGCGGGAATGGATGATATCTTGCGCGAGGCAATGCGTGGGTTCGGTTTTGATGGATTTGGTGGGTTTGGTGGCCGTGGTGCGGCAACACAACAACGTGGACGGGATTTGTTGGATACTGTCACGATTTCATTAAAAGATGCTTATTTTGGAACAACGCATACGGTTAATTTTTCAAGTAATGTGACATGTGATAAATGTAATGGCAATGGAACTGACGATGGAAAACCTGCACCAGTATGTTCGCGTTGTGGCGGCAGTGGTATGGTACAAACTCGTCAAGGTTTCTTTGCTGTGGAACATCCATGTCCAGAATGTAATGGGTTGGGACGCAAAATTTCTAAAAAATGTTCCAAATGTGACGGTACAGGTGCGGTGCATAAACAACGTTCGTTAGATGTTAAAATTCCAGCGGGTGTCGAAGATGGCGCGCGTTTGCGTTTGGCTGGTCAGGGGGAGGCTGGTCAAAATGGGGCGCCATCTGGTGATTTCTATTTAGATATTCGTGTGGAACAAGATGATAAGTTTGAACGCGATGGCAATGATTTGATTTTGAAAGCTGATGTTCCGTTTGCAACACTTGCGCTGGGTGGTGAAATTGAAATCAAAACAATAGATGATAAAGAATTAACTGTTAAGATTGCATCTGGAACACAGATAGGTTCACGTTTGCGTGTAAAGGGTCATGGTATGCCAAATCCACGCAGGTCTGGCAGTTTTGGCGATTTGTATATTGAAATTACTATGACGGTGCCAACAAAACTTACTGACAAGCAAAAGAAAGCATTGGAAGAGTTTGCAGGCAAATCAAAGCCGAGTAAAAAGTCTGGTTGGTTTTAATTTTACCCACAAAATTTTACAATTTTGTGAGGGCCGATTTATACCCATAAAAAAATCTCCCGTTTGGGAGATTTTTTATTTTGTGTTTTCTAATTCTTGTTTTATGCGTTCCAGTATGGCGGATACTTTCGGATCATTCAGTGACAATATTTTACCACCTTTGCGGAATTGGATTGTTGCGTTGTTGTATCTGACCATACGAATTGGTTGTTCTGGCGTTTTTGTTGGAACAATATCTGGCGCATTTTTTATCAAAGTTGCAGCGTCATCAGTTGGTTCTGATTTTTTAATTGCAGGTTTATAATATGCCGATGGAT
>CAMOXB010000029.1 GCA_946628805.1 uncultured Pseudomonadota bacterium | reverse complement strand
TATTAACCATACCACCGCCGAATTTATCCGGAAAATATTTATTTGGATTTTTAATATACATCACCCCAACCCCGGTATCGGCACCGATTTTATGTCCTGAAAAGACCGCAAAATCACAGTCCCATTTTTTTACATCTATTTTGTTATGAACGACATATTGCGACGCATCAACAATGGTTATAACGTTTGGATTTTTCGAACGCGCAACGCGAATAATTGATTCAACATCTTGTGGCATTCCAATAACATTAGACATTGCCGTTATAATTAAAAAATCAGTTTTTGGAATCGAATCAATTTTTATATTCAAATTTTCATCAAGATCGACAATAAATTCTTGTCTGATTTTGCCATCATGTAATAAAAATTCCCATGGCAAACGCGCACTGTGATGATCCAGGTCTGACACCGCGAACGTTGAAATTGGGCTATACCACGGTTGAACGGTCAAGATATTAACAATACGATTCAACCCGTCCGTTGCCCCAGACGTAAAAACAACACAGTCTTTATCTGCACCGATAAAGTCCGCAACCGCGCGGCGCGAATCATCAATTAATTTGTCAACACGACCCGCACGTGCGCATATACCACGTCCAGCATTTGCATATGAATTTGCCAAGAAATCAGATTCTGAATCAATCACAGATTCTGGCTTTAACCAACTGGCGGCGGCGTCCATATAGACGATTTTTTTCATGTCGTTTTTCTCTTGCTTGTTTGATATGATTATAATAGACTAAATCGAAATATCAATAACATAAGGAGAAAAAGATGGCACTTAAACACGCGAATGATGAAACATTTGATTCAATGATTCAAAACGGTTTAACATTGGTTGATTTTTGGGCTGCCTGGTGTGGTCCTTGCCAAATGTTTGGTCCAATTTTTGAAAGCGTATCTGACATGCGCAGCGATGTTAATTTTGTAAAATTTGAAATTGATGACGTTAATCGACGAACACCTGCGAAATTTGGCATACGCAGTATCCCAAGCGTCCTGGCATTTGTGAATGGCGAATTAAAAGAAGCCCGCACCGGATTAATGGATGAAGAAACCCTTGTCCAATGGATAAATGAATTAAAAGGCTGATTAAAAATGGCAAAAAATAATTTCAAGAACATCGTCTTAGATGCAAAATATACACCAAAAAAATCTGAACCATATATGTGCGACGAACAATTGGCATATTTTTATCAATTGTTAAGCACACAACGCGATGAAATTATGCAAGATCGCGCAGACGTATTAAACGATGTTCGTATGGCGGAAAAGAACGAATCTGCCGGGGTTGGTGACGAACAAGACCAAGCATCCGCAGAACAAGAAATCACAATGAATTTACGTATGTCCGAACGTAATGCAAATTTATTACAAAAAATAAATGCCGCATTGGAACGCATTGAAAATGGCACATATGGATATAGTGTTATTTCCGGCGACGAAATCGGAATACAACGTATGTTGGCACGACCATTGGCAACAATGACGGTCGAAGAACAGGAAGAATACGAACAACGTAAACATTAAAAAAACACCGCCGAAAACGGCGGTGTTTTTTTATCCTGGGGAAAAATCCAACCAAAGATTCCAGAGAGCAATGGTTCTCCCCCAGTATGGGGGAGAACCTGTATCGTTTCCAGCCATACAGAAACGGCACAAAATAAAACAGAACCGCACGAAAATTCAGAGCGGTTGGAGGTTGAGAACAATTTAAGATGAAAATTGTGCGCTTATTCAATATATTCGCGGCCCTCCAACCCACGTATAGTTGGAGTTTCTTTTACGTCTTCTACGACAACATCTTAATTCGGGTTCTCACACCCCATCAGAAAAACACTTTCTGACAAAAAATATATTAACACATATATTTATTTTTGCACAAGGGTTTTTATTTCCTGTCATTCCGAGCAAACGAAGTTTGCGTAGCAATCCATAGATAATGTCTGACCTATCGCCACGTATGGATTGCCACGGTCGTTATCACTCCCTCGCAATGACATAGAACTTTTGACGTATTGCAGTTCCAAGCATTTCAACACACCAATGTCATTCCGAGGAAGCCCAAAGGGCGACCGTGGGAATCCATAAAGAGTTTGCTTTTTATTACATATTACACTAGCATTTTACATATGAAGCGTTATCACGATTCTTATAAATATTATGTGTATATAATGGCATCGAATAAAAACGGAACATTGTATACAGGTGTCACAAATGACATATCAAGACGTGCTTTTGAACATAAAACCAATTTTAATACGGACAGTTTTACATCACATTATAATATCCATAAACTTGTTTATATGGAAGTTTTTGAAAATCCAGAATATGCAATTATGCGGGAAAAACAAATTAAATCTTGGTCGCGTAAAAAGAAAATAGAATTAATAAAATCTTTTAATCCAGAATGGAAAGACTTGTTTGAATATTTAAATTGTTAATGGATTCCCACGGTCGCCCTTCGGGCTTCCTCGGAATGACATTGGTGTGTTGAAATGCTTGGAACCGCAATACGTCAAAAGTTCTATGTCATTGCGAGGGAGTGATAACGACCGTGGCAATCCATACGTGGCGATAGGTCAGACATTATCTATGGATT
>CAMOXB010000028.1 GCA_946628805.1 uncultured Pseudomonadota bacterium | reverse complement strand
TATATTTGTTGTCAGACCTGTTATAGGCGATCCTTTTAACAAAGGTCAATCAGATATTTATTATTTGCTTTATACAGATCCTACCGCAGATAATAATTCCTTAAGAATAGAAACAAATAAATGATAAAATGTTTTTTAACTCTGCTGATACTATTTAATGTGTATTCTGCCAATGCGCAGACGATTGATGATTTGGTCGAAAATGCGAATTTTAAATCAACGGCGGAAATATTGGAATCCGCACATAACGAAAAGCCTACAAATTGTGCGGCAAATGTTTTCTTAGACTCGTTATCGAAACATGCAAATGAAATTGACGAATCCGAACCTGAATTCAAAGTTCGTGCATGGGCACACGAATCCATGACTGGTGATATCAACGCCTTGAAACAAATTCTGGATTGTCCGGAATTGAAAAATGTTGCCGACGATACAACAATTATATTTTCACCAATTACATATACTTTTCCGGGCGGTCGAACAATCACTATTAATTACAGCACCCAACCAAAAGTATTAAAACAAAAATTAATATTGGCAAATAAACGCAGTTTACCAAACGGCAATGCGTCCCCGAATTTAATGGATATTACGGACAGTTCAAAATATCTTAACACCGAACCTGCATGGTATGCAATTATGGTTGTGCAACACGATTCATTGTCCGAATTTGTTGGACCAGGGAAAAACAATACACTGTCTATGAAATGGATAAACGATAACATTGATTCAATATATCCACACGGATATAATTGCACCAGTAAATCTGCATGGGCAAACGATACCGATACAATAAATCAGGTTGTTCATGATGTTGTCAAAGTTGAAAATGATTCTAATGATTATTATGTTGCCGGCGATGTTAATCTGGAATGGGTGATGTATGCAGAAATTGCCGCAGAAATCATTATAACCGCTGCAACAATGGGTGCCGGCGAATTCGCAATGATAGAATTAAAAAGTATGCGCGCATTTAAAACCGGTAAAAATATATTGCGTTCTATGAATACTCTATCCAAAGGCGAAAAAGTAAAAGATTATATAAATACTATGCGCAAGATTTCACAGCACACTGACGATATTGCAAAAATCGAAAAAGAAATAAAGACATTAAAAGATGCTGATAAAATTGCTGATAACCGCAAGAAAATCAAAGAATTGCAAGATTCCATTACTCAATTGCAAAAAGATGCGGATAATTTAGTAAAAACAGAAAAAGATGTAAAAACATATAAAGAATACGCTGAAACATATAAAGATTTACATAAATATTTTGGTGATTTACGCGCAATTCGTCGCCCACAAACCGGAAACATAATTTCACGCGCAATAAAAAGCATACGTGCCGCCAATACCGGCGCAAAAACAATGAACAAAGCAGGGCGCGTTGCGCGTGCCGGGATGTCAACGCGTTCTGCAAAAATAAAATCTTACCTTTTTGATGCAACATTAAAGCACGGTGCACGTCTGGCAAAATTTGAACGAAATGTTGGTTTCTTGTATGGTGCAATTACTTTCTTGGGCGATATGTACGACCGCACATCATCGACATCAAAAGAATTTTCAAATGGAATCGAATTCAAACCGCTGTGCCTGCTTTCTGCGGATGACTTGAACGGGCAAGAAAACGTGGTTAATTACGGTATGTGGTTAATGTGGATTGGTAATTCAATGGACGAAGCCGATGATGATGCCGCATATTTACAGGCAATGGATTTTGCGTCTAAATTTTATTATCAACTGGACGAATTTCAGGACGAACACGGTGCAAATTGCAATGTTGATATATATGTTGTTCGACCGATAATACGATTGGACGAAACAAACGTTGAAAATCCGTCGGGCGAATTATTCTATTTATTTATGAATGAAATACCATGGTCAACTGCCGAACAATTTGGCGACATGGTGTCAAATATTAATGATTGGGAACGCACACAATCTTTATTAAACGAACAAGACCCAAACAACAAATATAAACATTATAATAACAACAATTCAGAACCAACACCGGAACGCATTGCCGATAGCAAATTATCCGAAATTTCCGCACAAAATGATGCCGAATAAAACCTTGTTGTAATGTTTTGAAAAAATATTTATAATATAAATAAAGACAGGGGAAATATATGAAACGAATTTTATTTTCTTTGATTGCAATTTTATCTATCGCATTTAATGCATCGGCATATCAATTAATATCAACAAAAGAATTTGGACGCGATGATGCAAAAAATCAAAACGTTATCGTAAAATGCACAACCGATACCGGCAAAATGTCAAACGAAACATGTTCGTTACGCCGATATGTAAAATGTACAGATAAAGAAAAAAAGAATTGCAATTTATGGCAACCATGGCGCGACCTGCGCGATACAGGCACGACATATTCCGATTGGAAAACCGCCGCCAGTGCGTGCTGTAAGAAAAAAGGATTAAGATAAAAAAAACGACCAAACGGTCGTTTTTATTTTTGGTGGGTGTGGGCGGACTTGAACCGCCGACCCCTGCGATGTGAACGCAGTGCTCTAACCAACTGAGCCACACACCCAAAACATTTCAAATAAAAATCCGCATTGCGCGGATATCAAGTTTTGGTGGGGATAGTGGGACTTGAACCCACACGATCGCAATGATCAAAGGATTTTAAGTCCTCAGCGTCTACCATTCCGCCATATCCCCAGGACTTTTTTTGCTTTATGCCACACTTCGCCAAGGCTTCATGCGGCACTGAATTTTCTTAATCGTGCACACTTTGTACGCGATAACGAAAATTCGTGGTGGAGC
>CAMOXB010000027.1 GCA_946628805.1 uncultured Pseudomonadota bacterium | reverse complement strand
GCTTGTTTTTCCAGTGTTACTTGTAATGCACGAACAGACAATTTTACATTGTTGCCATCAACAGATACAACGGATGCTTCCACAGAATCACCAACATTGTATTTTGATGTATCTTGTTCAGCCTTTTCACGGGACAAATCTGTTCTGCGGATTGTTCCACGAACATCGCCTGGCAAAGCCAAGATTAATTCGTCTGGTGTGATTTCAGAAACAGTTCCACATACGACAGCACCTTTCTTGATAGTTGTGCTGTTATTTTCTGCACCTTCTGTCAATTGTTTGATACCCAATGTGATGCGTTCTTTTTCTGGGTTGATGTCCAAGATTTTTGCAGTAACTTCTTGTCCACGAACGAATTTTTTCAATTCTTCTTCGTCCAGTTTGTTCCAGGACAAATCGGAAATGTGAATCATACCGTCCAAATCTGGTGTCAATGCAACGAACAGACCAAATTCAGTTGTGTTTTTGATTGGGCCTGTGATAACATCACCAACTTTGTGTGATTCAGCAAATTCTTTCCATGGGTTTGGTTGTAATTGTTTGTAACCCAATGAAATACGGCGTTTTTCTTGGTCAATGTCCAAAACAACAACGTTGATTTCTTGACCGTTTTGCAAAACTTTGCTTGGGTGAATATTTTTGTTTGTCCATGACAATTCAGACATATGGACCAAACCTTCGATATTGTTGCCCAAGTCAATAAATGCACCGTAATCTGTCAAAGATGAAACTTTACCAGTTACTGTATCGCCAACATTAAATGCCTTGGAAGCAGTTTCCCATGGGTCTTCTTCCAATTGTTTTGCACCCAATGAAATACGATGAGATTCTGGGTCGAATTGAATAACTTTGACTTTGATTTTTTCACCAACGTGAACCAATTCGCGTGGATGATTGATGCGTTTCCATGACAAGTCTGTAACGTGTAACAAACCATCAATGCCGCCCAAATCAACAAACACACCGTAATCAGTAATGTTTTTAACAGTACCTTCGACAACAGCACCCAATGAAATGTTTTTCATTGCTTCGGCTTGTTGTGCAGCGATAGTGTCAGCCTGGATAGCGCGACGTGAAACGATAGCGTTTGTGCGCAATGCATCCATTTTCAAAACGCGGAATTTGTCTTTCAATCCAATCAGTGATTTTGCATCACGGACAGGTTTATGATCAACCTGGGACGAAGGCATAAATGCGAATACACCGTTAATGTCCACAGTATAACCACCGCGAACAACATCGATAATTGTTCCTTCTGGGTCGATACCTTCGGCAACAGTTTTTTCCAATTCTTTCCATGCTTTTTCTGCACGTGCTTTTGTATAAGACAATACAGCAGTTCCTTCGCGGGATTCATATCTTTCAACGAAAACGTCGATGATATCACCAACAGATGGAACAGATGCGCCGAATTCTTTTAATGGAATACGACCTTCGGATTTCAAACCGACGTCAACCATTGCGAAATCGCCACGGATATCTTTAACTGTACCTTTTGTTGCATAACCCTGCAAAGTTTCTTGTGTGCCATAGTTTTTATCAAACATCTGGACGAAATCTTCGCCGGATAATGGATTAAATAAATCTTTGGATAAATCTTTCATAGAATTTATAACAAAGCTTGCCATCGTCCATATTTTTCTTTTCAAAAGACGAGGTCTTGTGGGGTTAATCGGACTGACTTTCACGCCCACCCGCGAAAATCAGACAAATTATATATGTAAATTTTATAAAAATCAAGGAAAAACAAACAAAAAACCGCCCTGTTTCGGGCGGTGTGTTTATCGTGTATATGCTTGTAATGATCTGGACAAATTCTCTTGGATTATTTCATTTACAATCTTGTATTGTTCTTTGGCATTTATAGCAGGAATACAAGATGTGCCTGGCTTTTTTAATATGCGTTTAATTGATTTTGATTTGGCAATACGTTCTGGTTTTTGTTTTGTATTTAGCGATTGTAAATACATATTATGCTTCATTTGTTTTTGTGCGTTTCTTTTTGCTTTATATGTTTGTAAAACGATGTCTTGTTGATTGTATTCTTTCATATATTCATCAAAAATAGCAGTATGCTTTTGTGATACAGCACACGGAAATGTAATTTTTGATATTTGTTCGAATATATCGTGTAATTCATTAACCGCGTTTAGTTGTTCGCTGCTTACACGATACGAAGAATCGTATATATGTGGTGTTTCAAATATTTTCAGCCCACCGATATCCATATCTGGTATTGGTTCGTGATAAACAACAGGTATTAATGTTCTTGCGTGTGTCAACATATGTTCGATATCGCTTTTCTGGGATTTTTTGATGACGAATTGCATATTATTTTCATAATTATTTAAAACATAAGTATTTGTATACTTATTTATGGTAAATAATTGACGATATTTACGTGGTAATTTTTTATAGTCCGCGATAGAGATTTTTTGACTGTCTGATTTATGTTCGAACTGTTCTTTTGAAAGGTAATAACTATCAAAAGGCGCATTTGTATATTTCATATACATATCAAACAAGGCTTTATATATAATCCCATGCCAAAGAACCATTGTTTGGGGATTTTGTTGTGTGTATTCTGTATGACGAAATATTTGTTCGGTAAAAGGTTGTTTTAAAAATGATTTTGTAAAAACGTTGCTTCCATCCAAAAAAACGGTGCGTGGCTTTTTGTTTTTTGAAAAATAATGAACCATATCATGATAAATTGCATAAGGTTTGATTTCTGCAAGTTTTTTTGCGTTATTGCGTTCTTTGATGAACCAAATAATTTTTGACATATATATACCTTTATTTTAAAAGTATTATAGACAGATTATTAAAATAGTCAACGTCTATTTGCTAAATAAAACCGCCCAAAACTGGCGGTTTTATTTGTTCATTAATCGATTATTAACGAACAGATGCTTGTTTAAACAATTCATCGGCAGGAACCGATTTTTCTTTTTGTTTAACGTGCGTCAACATTGTGTCCAATGCTTTTCTTTCGAAAATCATACCGCGCAACATTGCAACCGCGTTTTGATTCTTGTTATAGAATTCAAAGATTTGTTTTGGATCTGGATAGCGGGATGCTTCTGCCCAGATTGCTTGTTGCAGGTCATCGCGTGTGACTTCAACTTTGTTTTGTGTGCCCCATTCTGCCAAAATCAGCCCCAATTTGACGCGACGTTCGGCATCTTTCTTTTCTTTCTTTTCGTCCCATTTATGATCATGTCCGTGTTCGGCATTATGATGATCATGTTCAGATTTTGCCATATTCAATTCTTGTTCAACCAATGTTTCTGGCAAATCCAATTTAACCTTGTCTGCCAAAACGTCCAATAATTCATTGCGCATTTCTTGTTGTGATGCGGCAGTATATTGGTCATTGATAATGTTGCGAATATGTTCTTTTAATTTTTCAACGGATTCCTGACCAACTTCTTTTGCTAATTCATCATTTAATTCTGGCAAGATATGTTTGCGGACTTCGTGAACTTTGACTTCAAAGCGGGCTTTTTTGCCAGCCAAGTTTTCCGCGTGATATTCTTTTGGAAATGTAACGTTTACATCGAATTCGTCACCGGCTTTGTGGCCAATAACTTGATCTTCAAATCCTGGGATAAATGCGCCAGAACCCAAAATAAGGTGATGTTTTTTTGCTTCGCCACCTTCAAAGGCTTCTTTGCCGACAAATCCTTTGAAATCAATAACTGCAACGTCGCCGTCTTTTGCAACATATTTTTCGTCTTGTTTTTCGGCGACACTGCGTGATTTGCGAATATTTTCTAATGCTGTATCAACTTCTTTTTCATCTAATTTTGCAACTTTTTTAGTTACTGTGATTTTTTCCAAATCAATTTCTGGCAATGTTGGCAAGATATCAAATTCCAAAGAATATTCAACGTCTTTCCCCATTTCAAAGCCTGCCATATCAACCTTTGGTTGTGCAGCCAAGCGGATTTTCTTTTCGTTCAAATAGTTTTGCAAATCGTTGTTTAATGCTTTGTCAATTGCTTCACCCCATGC
>CAMOXB010000026.1 GCA_946628805.1 uncultured Pseudomonadota bacterium | reverse complement strand
TTTTGTGTTCTTGCCTTTTCGGCTTCTTTATTCTGGTGGAGCTGATCAGGCTCGAACTGACGACCCCCTGCTTGCAAAGCAGGTGCTCTACCAACTGAGCTACAACCCCAGAACTTTGCGACTTTCTTTTGAAAGCCCACACATTTTATACATTTATTTGTTAAATGTCAAATGGAAAAACAAAGTCAAAAATAATTTAATAAAAAAAACTTGACAAATGTATTTTTCGGTCTATACTATCGCTGTAAAAAAAGGAAAAACAAACAAAATGAGAAATAATCAACAAATAATAGACCCTGTCATAGGCAGTTATATTTTTAATTTCGTTACAAAAGCAATTCGTCAAGAATTACCTAAAAATTTACAAAATCTGGCGATAAATCGCGAAACTCAAATCGAATGGAACCTAGATATGGGTCCAATGGCTTTAGCTTTTTTTCTAACTGATTTGGAAAAAAAGACATTTTTAGATTTAGATTCAAATATGAATGAATTATATACTGTTGGTGACATATGTAGTTTAATCGCAGAAAGATTAAAAATATCTAACAAAGCAACATTATTACAAAAAGTTAGCAAATTGTCTTTACAACATTATTTTGTAAAAACACTTGCTATACCACAAAAATAAAACAAAAAGGCGACAAAAAAAATGACAACAAAAAAAATTAAACTTTTAGAAGGTTATTCTTATCCTGTAAAACCAGAATCTGTTTTTTACAACGTAAAACAAATCTTGTTGATTCAAAATAACAATAAAGCAATAAATTTAACTGATGACATGCATATGTGGAATGATTTGAAATTAAGAATTCCAGAAATCTTTGATTTAACCAGAAAATTAGAAAAACGCTATCAACGTGCTATATTTAAATTCACAACTGCACGCAAAGCAAAAACATTGGGTGAATTTTGTAAAATATGTGCAAATGATTTGAACAAAGCGATACCTTTAAATGAAAAAACGAAATTAGAATATATTCTTTATACTGTAAAATCTTTTTTGAAAGAACATTACGGTTATACAGATTCAGAACTTCAAGACAATGCAAATATAGATACAGATTTGTTGTTGGATAATCTGACAAGAATCGAATTAATGGACGAATTGGAAAATGTATTTAACGCACAAATTAGCGACAATATAACAATATATACCGCTAAAACATTAAAAGAGTATGCTGTTGCGTGTATACCACAAATAACAAGTACGAAAAAGAAAGATAAAACAATTACTGTAACAAATAATTATCAACGTAAAATTAACGCAATTGTTAAAAATATGCGTCAAAATAAAAGATAAAAAAATGTGCACACATAATTTTTCAAAACAATGTTTCAAAGAACACGCAAGTAAATTCTTGCGTCCGGATTTCAATCGTTACTTTTTAACAAAACGGGGCGTGCGCGTGGTTCGTGTGATGCGCCCATTGATACAAATGGATGAATCTTTCAAACAAAATGATATTTCTTCGTTAAATGTTGCCGATTTATTTTTTAATATCGAAGATACATATAATTTAGATTTATCAATCATAGATACTGATAAAATTGACAATCTTCGCCAGGCTTATGATGTGTTTACAAATAAAATTGCTCACATACGAAAAAAGACTGTCGAAAAACAATTTGCATAAAATAAAAAAGAAAAAAAATGACACAAACAAATATTTCTTACAAACAAATATTAAACATGGCAAACGAATATTTGGTGTATGAAGACAAGGAATTGTATTTAAATCCACAAGATGTATCTGCAACGGCAAAATTATCACACTTGCATTTTAATGATGTCGTAACAATACAGTTAATCAAATACATCGAAGACAAATTAAACATTCCACAGATTGATGACACCAAAATAGATTATAAAAAATTTAAAAATCTGGGTGAATTTTGTCGTGCAATATGTTTTGTTGTCAACGTGCATACAAACGAAAAAATTTCAGATGCCATATTAAAACATTTACAGGATACACTGGGAATATATTACGCAAAACCAGAATCAAATTTTTATGCCGATTTACAATTTGACAGTTTTGCCCGAATAAAATTCTGTGCATGGATAAAAGATGAATTTGGTGTTGATATCGTGCCTATGAAATTTACAACTGTGAACACGGTCATCCAGATTGTATTCCAAACATTATCATCACAATACAAAAAAGATACCAACAAAAAAACCGATTTTATAGATAGATTATACAACCATTTACATCAATATAAATTCTGGCATCAAACAAATCGTGTAAAATAATCAACCAAAAAACGCCCAAACGGGCGTTTTTTATTTTTGAATATGAACATCCATTTGTGGAAATGGAAAATTAAGTTTGTGTTTTGGAAATTCTTTATATATTGTTTCCAACACGTCTGCCTGGGTTGCATATAAATCGGTATAATCTGTCCAATAACGAATTGTTAACGTTACAGCGCTGTCATCCAAAGAAGATAATATAACAACAGGTTCTGGATTTTTCAAAACACGTTTATCTTTTGATAATATTTGTAAAACCAATTTACGTGCATTTTCAACATTGTCACCATACGAGATTCCAACATTTAAATCTGTTCTGCGTTTTTTACCCATGGATAAATTAGTTATCGCACCATTAGATAACGCACCGTTTGGCAAGAATAAAACCTGGTTATCAAAAGTATTAATTTGGGTTGTGAAAATCATAATTTTTTGAACAACACCAACTTTACCGTCGGCGGTTACAATCGTATCGCCTACTTTAAATGGTTTGAACAACAATATAACCATACCGCCTGCGACATTTTGCAATGTTCCAGACAAAGCCATACCAATTGCCAATGATGCCGCCCCTAACACAGCCACAATTGATGTCATCTGGACACCCAATGTTGTCAACATGATAATAAACACAAATGCTTTCAGTGCAATACTTAAAAATGACAAAGAAAAACTTTGCAATGTTGGTTCAACATTATGACGTTGCATAACACGATTAAGTGATAAAACAATTTTCTTGGCCACCCAAAAACCAACAACCCATATTGCAATTGCAGCCAATAATTTTGTTCCAAAATCTGCGACAATTTGCCCCAGTGTCATAACCAACGAATCCAATGTGATATTTTGCATATTCAAATCCTTTTCTTTACAACGGTAAAAATTAGCAAAAAAACAACAAAAATCGCAAGAAAAAAAAACGCCCAAATGGGCGTTTTTTCTTATTGTATCAACAATTCTTTGCCGTGGACATCAACGTTAACTGTTGAACCTTCGCCGACTGCGCCTGATAAAATCAAGTCTGCAATTTTATCTTCAACAGCCGTAGTGATTAATCGTTTCAAAGGACGCGCACCAAACACGCCATCAAAACCATTATCCGCCAGCCATTGGATTGCTTTATCAGAAACACGCAAAGACATTTGACGTTCAGCTAGACGTTTTTCCAATATCTTTAATTGGATTTTAACAATGTCCGCCATTACATCTTTGCCCAGCGCATTAAAGAATACGATTTCATCAATTCGATTGATAAATTCAGGTCTGAATTGTTTGCGTACCGCATCCATACTTGGCAAATTACTGGTCATTATAATGATAGTGTTTGTAAAGTTCACTATGCGACCTTGACCATCTGTTAAACGACCGTCGTCCAATATCTGTAAAAAGACATTGAATACGTCCGGATGTGCCTTTTCAATTTCATCGAACAGCAAAACCTGGTATGGTCTGCGACGAACAGATTCTGTTAATTCACCACCTGATTCATACCCAACATATCCCGGAGGCGCACCAATCAAACGTGCAACCGAATGTGGTTCCATATATTCCGACATATCGATTCGTGTCATTGCCGTATCATCATTAAATAAGTATTCTGCCAATGCTTTTGCAACCTCGGTCTTACCAACACCAGTTGGACCTAAGAACATAAACGAACCCGATGGACGGCGTGGATCTGACAATCCTGCACGCGAACGACGAATCGCACGTGCTACAACCGCCAGCGCATGATCTTGACCGACAACACGTTTGCGCAATTCATCTTCGATATTTAATAATTTTGATTGTTCTTCAACTGACAATCTGTCTGCTGGAACGCCAGTCCATTTTGAAACAACCGCCGCAATGTGTTCTGGCAATACAGTTTTATATTCTTTGGATTCGCTGTTTTGTTTTTTGATTTGTTCTTCCAGTTCTGGAATCTTGCCGTATTGCAATGCAGACGCCTTTTCATAATCGCCATTTCGCATTGCGATTGCTACCTCTGCACGGGCAGAATCTAACGCCGCCATTGCATCAGACAAACCTTTCATCTTTTTTTGTTCGTCCATCCATTGCGCCGTCATTTCTTTGGATTCAGATTCCATCTTTTCAATTAATCCGGACAAATCCGCCAGACGTTTTTTTGATTCTTCATCTTTTTCTTTGCGCAATGCCTGTTGTTCAATTTTTAATTGCATTAAATGTCTGTCCAGTTCGTCCAGTTTTTCAGGCTTTGATGCAATTTCAATACGAACGCGCGCTGCGGCTTCATCAATTAAATCGATAGCCTTGTCTGGTAAAAATCTGTCTGTGATATATCGATTCGATAATTTTACCGCCGCCACCAATGCAGAATCTGCGATACGCACCCCATGATGACCTTCGTATTTATCTTTTAATCCACGCAAGATTGAAATCGTATCATCAACCGTTGGTTCATCGACATAAACTGGTTGAAAACGACGTGCCAATGCAGGATCTTTTTCGATATATTGACGATATTCATCTAATGTTGTTGCACCAACACAGTGCAATTCGCCACGCGCCAACATTGGTTTTAACAAATTGCCAGCATCCATAGAACCTTCGCCCTTGCCTGCGCCAACCATAGTATGCAATTCATCAATGAATAAAATGATTTCGCCATTTGCATCTTTAACAGCTTTCAAAATTGCTTTTAATCGCCCTTCGAATTGACCGCGGAACATTGCACCCGCCATCAACGCCCCCATATCCAATGACAGCAATTTTTTATTCAAAAGATTTTCAGGCATATCACCCGAAACAATTCGCTGTGCCAGGCCTTCGACAATTGCGGTTTTACCGACACCTGGATTACCGATTAAAACCGGATTATTTTTGGTTCGACGCGAAAGGACTTGGATTGTTCTGCGAACTTCTTCTTCGCGTCCAATCACTGGATCCAATTTGCCTTCGCTTGCCAATTTAGTAAAATCCGTAGTATATTTTTCAATCGCTTGTTGCGGTGTTTCTTGAACTTCGTCTGGATTCATCATAATACCTCTTTGTTTTTGTCTATATTTATATAGTCGCATATTTTTGAAATTCAAGCCATCGGATGATAGTCCCAAAAAAAATATAAAAATATAAAAAATGAAAACAATACTTGACTTTTTATAAATTATATTATAAATTATTGCCCAGTAATTAAAGGATTTAAATATGCCACGTGTATGTACAGTAACTGGAAAGAAAACAATGGTTGGAATGAACGTATCACATTCTATGCGTCATACCAAACGTACTTTCTTGCCAAATTTACAAAAATTATCGTTCCACAGTGATATTTTGGGACGCGATTTCAGTTTGCGTATTTCAACCGCTGGATTGCGTACATTAACAAAGCACGGTGGATTGGACGCCTATGTAATGGCGAAACCTGTATCCCGTTTGACACCTGAAATGGCTGCGATTAAAAAAGCCATTGAAAAGAAAAACGGCAAAGCCGAAAAGCCTGCAAAAAAACCGGTTCACAAACCAACACGCAGTGCCCGCTTGGTTAAAAAGGTCGAAGCCAAAAAAGCAGCCGCAAAATAATTGCGACTGATGCGTTCTGGCTCTGTGGCGGAACTGGTAGACGCGCTTGACTCAAAATCAAGTTCTGAATAAGAGTATCGGTTCGATTCCGATCAGAGCCACCAGAAACAAGAAAATATACACCCAAAGCGGTGTATATTTTTTTGTTTATCATGTTTTACTGATCGGAAGAGAACCGAAGGTTCGTAACGTAGCGTAGCGAAGTGAAAGGGGCCCACCAAAATCACCAAGAACAAAGTGATTGGTTTGATTTTGGATGGGAATTACATTCCGATCAGAGCCACCAGAATACAAGTAGATTACACAAGTAAAACGCAGTGTAATCGTTACGGTATCCCCGCAGACACGAAGTGTCGAGGGAAATGAAAAGAAAACGTTCCCTTGTGGGACGTTTTTTTATTTATGCTTGGATATGACGAAGAGAACCAAAGGTTCGCTCGTTTTCGCTTACTCATAGCCTAGGACAAAAGCCCGCCAATTTTTTTATTTAAAATACAAAATGTGTAAAATTAAAAAAATTTAGCACAATAAAAAAATTCATTGTCAAAAATATAACCTATGTTATAATTTGCTTGTCAGAAAGAGTTTTTCTGATGAGGTCTCAAACCTCGATTGGTATTCGTCAAAAAGACGTTAAAAAACTCCAACATTCGGTTGGAGGGTCGTGAATATATTGAATAAACGCACAATTTAATACCAAATTGTTTGAGCCTCCAACCGCCTGATTTTTGGCGGTATTTGTTTAAAAACAAACACCGGGGGACAAAATGAAAAAGATTGGAATAATAATATCACTTGCATCTATTATGATACCAGCATATGCAACAACAATGTGTGCAAACAATAATACTGTTGCTGTTGTGCTTGATCCTACAATAGGAGGTATTAATCATAGTTCTGGCACAGGAACATGGTCTGTAATATTTACATACGGCACAATATACGGAATAAGTGCCTGTATAAATCATAGCGGACAATATGGGGTTGCGGAATCTATGTTAAAAGACACTAATAATAATATAACAAACATTGTGGTTGGTTCAGAAACATACGGCAATAAATGTTGGTGTAAAATGACGCACCCGAAAATATCTAAATGGGTATATGTCGGTCAAGCAAACTGCAGTTCCTGTTCAAATGTTTGTGGTGGACATATAAAAGTATATGCAGATATGCGAAAAGGTCTATTTGATTAAAAAAAAACACCCCGGCACGGGTTGTTTTTAATTATTTCGCCATCCGCTTTTGCTTCGCTACAGCGAGATTTCAGACGTTCCGCCATATGACACTTTCAAATAAACTTTCGATTTTTTTCTTTAAATCTTCATCGTTAAAGAATTGTTCGCGCATGGTCGGCGTTGTCTGCGCGGCCTCTTCTTCATGATATGGTGTGTATTTTTGTACGGCAAAATGTTTTACACCATAATTTGATGCAATTTGTGCGATTTCCAATAAATCATCTTTGGATACATAACGCGGATCGCACGTTGTGCGTACTTCCAATCCACGACCGGTTGACACCCAATAACGCATTGATTCAATCATACGGTCATACGCAATATCAATGCCGGTTAAATCTTTATAGTGTTCGCGTGTTGCCTTAAAATCAAGCCCAACCCAATCGACAACATCTGAAACCTTTTTCAATAAATCCGGGTAAAAACCGTTTGTGTGTAATCCGATTGCAAAGCCAAGTTCTTTGACGCGTTTCATATATTCAATTGTGGTATCCGCCTGCATTAATGCTTCACCCCCGGAAAAGACAACGCCTTCCAGTTTACCGACACGCGATTTTAACCAATCGAATACTTTTGTTGGGTCATATTCGCCTTCTTCAATCGCAATCAGGTGCGAATTAGAACAATAGGCACAATTTAACGGGCAACCCTTTAAAAATAATACAGCGGCCAGTTTCCCCGGATAATCAATTGTCGTAAAGGAAACCAAGCCGCCGATTTGCAATTCTTTCATAAGAAAAACCTTATGCGGCTTTTTTCATTAATTCGCAATGACGTGCGCCAGTTGTTAATGAATTTGCTTCTGTAAATGTTTTTCTTTCCATGAATTCTGCATATTTACCTGTATTAAAGTTTTTAACAGGTCTGATATATCCCATTGAACGTGAAAATGTTTCGCATGGTGTTCTTTGTGCTTGTGGGTTCATAGTGCTCTCCTTTCCTTTTTTATTGTTTTTTATTATTCATGGTCGCCACATTTACATTGGCAATCGTTATTGTTTGCCGCGATTTCTGCATCACATTTTGGACAGAAATCGTGTTTTCCAGGTAAATAGCCGTGTTTCGGACAAATTGAAAATGTTGGTGTCAATGTCATATATGGCACTTTATAGTTTTCAAATATTGTGCGAATAATTTTTTGGGCTGCTTCGCCTGATGAAACTGGTTCGCCCATATAAAGGTGCAACATTGTGCCACCTGTATATTTGCGTTGCAATTCTTCTTGGTGTTCCAATGCGACAAATGGGTCGTCAGTGAAATACACCGGCAATTGTGTTGAATTTGTATAATATGGTGCGTCTGGTGTTCCCGCAGTGATAATATCAGGGAAATTCTTTTTATCTGTTTTTGCAAAACGATATGCGCATCCTTCGGCTGGGGTTGCTTCCAAATTATACAGATTTCCTGTTGTTTCTTGATAATCTGCCAGGTTAGTTCTGATGAAATCCATAACTTCCAACACCAGGTTTTTACCAAACATTGTTGCAATGTTATCTGTGCCGTTTGTGAAATTCATAACCATTTCATTTGCACCGTTAACACCGATTGTTGAAAAGTGATGATTCCAGTTCCCCAGATAGCGTTTTGTAAACGGATAAAGACCACGTTCCAAATTCTTGGAAATAATTTTACGTTTGATTTCCAATGAATCACGCGCCAAATCTAACAAACGTTTTAATTCGCGGAATAAACCTTCGCGGTCGCCTTTGTGTGTATATCCCAAACGTGCCAGGTTAATTGTGACAACGCCGATTGAACCGGTTTTTTCTGCCGATCCAAACAAACCACCACCACGTTTTAACAATTCACGCACGTCAAGGCGCAGACGGCAACACATAGAACGCACGTCGGTCGGGTTCAAATCAGAATTCAAAAAGTTTTGGAAATTCGGAATACCATATTTCGCCGCCAAATCAAACAACGGTTTTACGTTTGGGTGATTCCACGGAAAATCAGGTGTGATGTTATATGTTGGAATCGGGAATGTAAATGGACGACCCATTGCATCACCTTCGGTCATAACTTCCAAAAATGCTTTGTTAATCATATCCATTTCTGGTTGCAAATCGCCGTATGTGAAATCAACCTGCTTTTTACCAATAAATGGGCGTTGGTCACG
>CAMOXB010000025.1 GCA_946628805.1 uncultured Pseudomonadota bacterium | reverse complement strand
TATAATGTCTGGATTTTTATATTCTTTACGGCCAGAATTTGCATGGATTTTGAACGGATTGCCGTTCTTATCGGTGCCTGCAAATGATGCGTTTGTCATTTTGAATTGGTTGGTAACAATATCGCGCATATTTATCGCCTTTATCGGGGTCCACAAAATCTGGTTTGTTAAAAATGGTGCGGCAACCAATACAGCAACCATAACCAAGCCCCATCCGGTAAAGAAAAATTGCCAAAGACGGGTAAGGCGTTTGTGCTTTGATATGATAATAAAATTGCGATGATTATGTTCCATGTATCACAGTGTAGCGATTTATAAATAAAAATGCAATTTTTATATTTATATAATCTTTTTTTTGTGATATAATACGCTGTAAAGAGAGAGATGAAAAAGTTATTTACAATCTTCATCATTGCTTTGTTTGCCATGACAAATACGTCATGGGCGGCGGTTAATGTTAAATCTGCCGGTGTTAAAAAGGCTGCGCCGGTCGCAACAAAGAAAGCCGATGCAATGGAATCTGCGACCAGTTTATTACCAACGGTTATTGGAATTGTATCAAGTGTTCAATCGTTAAATGCACAACAACAACAATTAAGTGCGGATTGTGCGCCGACATCTGATGAAATTAATACGGTTAATGAATTGGTAAAAGAATGGGCAAAGTTGGGTAATACAACGGCTGCATCTGCGGTAAGTGGCCTGGGTGAAAAAAGACAGGGCAGTTATGGAACGTGTGTCGATTTTGACGAAGTCTGCTATGAAGCATTTGAATCTGAAGATTCCGATAAACCGGTATGGGAAGGATTTCCAAAAGTAAGTTCAGCGCAAAAATGTGATGATGGAAATTCTAAAAACTGTAAAACCGTTTCGAATATTTACGATATCTTTGGCAGAATACCATTTGGTGATGCCGATTATACAAAATCCGAAGCAAAAAAAGTCGCGGCGTTAAAAGAAAAATCACAACGTTGTGCGCCGGCAAAAATTGCGGCTGCAAAGCGTGAATTATATGGTGGATTTTTAACCCAAACATTGGGCAGTGTTGGTCAATCAACTGGTGCGGCAGGAACATCGTCTGTGTTGCAAGCCGTATCGTCAATGGGTGGTTCGGGTGATGTTAAATCTATGTTACCGTCACTTGGTCAAATGGCAACCCAGATGTTGGATAAATAATAACGAAAAATTTTTATAAAAAGCACACGAAAGTGTGCTTTTTCGCTTTACTAGATTTTCAAAAAAATGTATAATTACTTTGATATTATAAAAAGGAAGGGCTTTATTATGAAAAATAAAAGTGTATCAATGTTGTCTTTGTTGGCATCTGTTGTTGTGGCTGGGTGTGCCGGGATTGGTAATAATACCGAAAATGTTCAATATGAAATGCCAGCGGTTGAATATGTTGAAAAATTAAATGTTAATGATGCACCACATCAAGATTCCTTTTTGAATCAATTGGCAATGAATTATCGTTCTTATGCGATTTATAACGCCAGAACCAGTGGATATCCAGATATCGCCGAATTGTTTGCACAAAAAGCAGTCGGTGCTTTTTCTGGTGAAACACCATTTCCAGAAAGTTTGGATAATTGGGAAATTTCTGATGAAGGCGAAAGATTCGAAATATATTCAGCCTATAACAGTTTGATTGATGAATTGAAAGATGATGTTGCAATTGAACAACCACAATTGGCCGCCGAAGCCCAGGCTAAATTTGATTGTTGGTTGTCTGCATCTGCCAGTGGTCAAAACGCAACAGCTCAAGAATGCAAAAGACGTTTTGATACGGCAATGCGCACGTTGGAAGAATGCGAAAACGGAACAGTTGTTGCACCAACACATGTTAAATCTGAAAATCTTGCACCGAAAGTTGCAGAAGAAAAATATTATCCAGAAACCCGTCGTTTAAATGCGATGTCTGGAACAACACGTTCGCGTGATGGTGTTGTTATTGTTAATAATGTTAATATTCCATCTAATCTGATTCAGCCGGCACCTGTGACACCGATGGTTATTAACCAAAATATCTATGGTGGCGAAGATAACACAACATCGGGTGATGATGTTGTTAATGAAAACGAAGATTTTGTATCGCGTGATGAATTTGTTGAAATGATGATGGCTATGCGTGCAGAATTGGCTGCAATTAATGCGCGTTTGGACAAAATTGGCGAACCATCGTCAGAAAAAACAGTTATCAAGGTTCAACAAATCCCATTAGAACCAAAACAGCATGTTATGGAAGAAATCTTTGAAATCCACTTTGATTTTGACAAGGCAAAAATTAAACCTGAATACGAAGATTTAATACGTAAATTGGCTGCCACTACCCAGGCAAATAAAAATGTAAAGGTTTCTGTTGTTGGTCATACAGATACAGCCGGATCCAGTTCTTATAATTATGCATTGGGTGGACGTCGTGCCGAAGCAGTTCAAAAAATGTTGATTGAATACGGTATTCCATCGTCCCAGATTATCGCAGTATCTGCAGGAGAAGAAGACGTGAAAGTTCTAACACCAAATAATACACCAAATGCAGAAAATCGTCGTGTTCGTGTTGTAAAGGAAGTTCATTATACAGAAACTGCACCGACAGCGGCACCAATCATTGTTGAAGAATATTCGGAAACAAATGAATGCGAAGATTGTCAATAAAGGGGTAAGATAATGAAAATTAAAAAAGAAGTAGACGAATAGAAATATTGACAAAAATACACTTGACAAATTTTTTTGGACAGTGTATTATGTCATAAATTGATAGAGAGAAAAGCGCAAAAGGTGTAATAATGGCGAAAGTAGACTCTTTTAACGAAGGTATCAAAAAGGCAGAAGCGGGTGCTTTTCAGGCTGAAATAAAGAAACTAAATCAGGCTGAAAAAAAGAACCCAAAAGAAAGAAAACCTATTAATGTTATGGTTGCGATGGGTCTTAGCAAGACTGCCACGGTTGAAAAATAATGCATTTTTTATAAAATGTTATGTGGCCCATTTGGGTCACTTTTGTTAGCCCCTTCTTGACTTTTTCTCTTTTTTATATTATAATATCGACATAAAAGCAACGAAGTTCTTCGTCTGCAATTTCCACAAAAAGGTTTTTTTATGCATGTAAATGAATTAAAGACAAAGTCCCCTCAACAATTGTTGAAGATGGCTGAAGATATGGGGATTGAAAATCCGTCCCAATTAAATGTTCAACAATTACGTTTTGCAGTTATGCGCGTGTATGCTGCAGATAAAACAATCACATTGATTGGTGATGGTGTTTTGGAACGTCATCCGGATGGTTTTGGTTTCTTGCGCGCACCGGAAAGTAATTATTTGGCTGGGCCTGATGATTTGTATGTATCGCCAAATTTGATTAAAAAATATGGTCTTAAAACTGGTGATTATGTCGAAGGTCAAATCCAGGCACCACAAAATGAATCAGAACGTTATTTCGCATTGGAAACTATTGAACGTGTAAATGGCGATGATCCAGAAAAATTACGTCATCGTATTTCATTTGATGATATGACACCGCTTTATCCAGATGAAAAATTAAAAATGGAAGTCGAAAATGATACAGATAAAGGTCGCAATTTATCGGCGCGTGTAATTGATTTGATTTCCCCAACCGGCAAGGGACAACGTTCATTGATTGTTGCACCACCAAGAACAGGTAAAACAATTATGTTGCAAAATATTGCACATTCAATTGCGACAAATTATCCGGATGTGAAATTAATCGTTCTTTTGATTGATGAACGTCCAGAAGAAGTGACAGATATGCAACGCAGTGTTCGTGGTGAAGTTATTTCATCAACTTTTGATGAACCTGCGACGCGTCATATCCAAGTTGCAGAAATGGTTATTGAAAAAGCCAAACGTTTGGTCGAAGCCGGTCAAGATGTTGTTATCTTGTTGGATTCAATCACACGTCTGGGGCGTGCATATAATACAGTCGTTCCATCCAGTGGCAAGGTTTTGACTGGTGGTGTCGATGCATATGCGTTGCAACGTCCAAAGCGTTTCTTTGGCGCGGCACGTAATATCGAAGGCGGTGGATCTTTGACAATTATTGCAACGGCTTTGATTGATACAGGTTCCAAAATGGACGAAGTTGTATTTGAAGAATTCAAAGGAACCGGAAACAGTGAAATCGTTTTGGATCGTAAATTGTCTGATAAACGTGTTTATCCGGCAATTGATATTACAAAATCCGGAACCCGCAAGGAAGATTTATTGGTATCCAAAGATGTTTTATCAAAAATGTATGTATTGCGTCGTATAATTAATCCAATGGGAACACTGGAAGCCATGGAATTCTTGTTGGATAAATTACGATTAACAAAGACAAATGCTGACTTCTTTAATTCAATGAATCAGTAAAGTCGAATCCGCCAATTGGCGGATTTTTTATTGGGGGACAAAATGATAAAATTATATATGTTTATATTAATTGGTGCATTATGCACCGTTTTTTATTTTTATGGATTAAATGTCGGAAAATCAAAATGCGAAATTAAAAACTATACAGAACAAATAAATATATCAAATCAAAATGATAAACAAAAAAGGATTTTAAATGATACGGTTTATAAAACTGGGGTGCGCGATATTCGTCGCATCTTGCACGATAAATACACAATCGGGGAATAGGGCAATTTGTGATTGTGAAATAATATACGGACACGCATCAGATTGGGAAAAAATAACCGATGATTTGGCACGTAATATTTACAAACACAATTTGAATTGTGAGAATTAATTTAATTGACAAT
>CAMOXB010000024.1 GCA_946628805.1 uncultured Pseudomonadota bacterium | reverse complement strand
TTTTCTTTTTTATTAAAAATACGCAAGAATTTACGTGTGAATGCACGACGGTTTTCCAGCCAATCTTGCTGGCGATTAACCGCGCTGGCAATCATATCATCTGTGCTGCGCTTTGTTTTTCCGATATTCGTAGATGCCATATTTAAATCCTTTGTCATTGTTTGACAAAATTATTGCAAAAATTGTTTGTTTGTCAAGTATTTTTATGATACAATAACATCTAGAAAAAAGGAATCAAATTGGCACACAAAAAAATAGGAATTATGACAACAGGGGGCGATTGTTCCGGGTTAAATACTGTTATTCAACGCATAGTTGACGCATGTCGTCGAAACAAATGGGATATTATCGGGATTCAAGACGGCACAGATGGGCTTTATTCAAATCCGACAAAGACGGTTGATTTAACAAACGACGCGTTTCAGTTTGCATCATCGCACCTGGCGGGCAGTATTTTATCAAACGGGCACGCGTGGGCTACAAATTTTGAAAGTTCCGCACGCGCCGGAAAATTAAATACTTTTAATAAAAGATTGCAAAAATCTATCAAGGAATTACAACTGGATGCGATGGTTTTAATCGGTGGTAACGGTTCGCTGTCGTTGGCATACCTTTATCCTGAAATTTATAGTGGTCTGCAATTAGTGTGTATTCCAAAGACTATCGATATGGATGTTCCGTTGACGGACAAAACAATTGGATTTGATACCGCGGTTCAACAGTTGGTTTCATATTGCGATCAATTATTATTAACGGCACGCAGCCATCATCGCTGGTTCATTGTTCAAACTATGGGACGCGATTGTGGAAATCTGGCACTTTCTGCCGGGGTTGCTGTGGCGGCTGACGCAATTTTAATCCCAGAAATAAAATTCGATATTGAAAACCTGGTCAAACATATAAAACAATCAAAACGCGATTATGGAATTATTATGGTATCCGAAGGAATTTCAATTCGTGGTCATTCTGGAAAACCAGCCGAAATGATATCGCGTGCATTGAATACCGCAAACATACCAAATCGCACTGCATTTCCAGAACACATTCAACGGGCAGGTGACACAACCGCATCCGACCGTATATTGGCGGCAGGATTTGCAGATACTGCAATAAAAGCAATCGAAAACAACGAAACAAATGTTATGACTGTATTACAAAACGGCGAATATAAAACAATATCTTTGTCAGATTTCTTTAATGCCGGCAAACAACAAAAAGACCCAAACATTATCGGTGCAATGACATCAAACGCGTATGTTGAACCAGATAATGTGTTGCTGCAAATCGCCAGCGACAGCGGAATCTATATCGGCGAAAAACGGAAATAAAAAAAAACGCCCAAACGGGCGGGTTTTATCTTTTTTTGCCGGTATTTTGTGTTTGTTTAATCAAAGCCAATCTTTTTTTGTATTCTTTTTCAAAGTTTTTTATTCTTTCTTCGTGTGATAAATTTCTTGTAATCCAAAGTTCTTGATAATAATCATGAACTTTTTCGCACTTTTCATATTCAACCCAATCACCGACAGTAAAAGTACCTTCAAGTTCTTTTTTATATTCATAAAAGTTTCCAATCCAGCGTTCTTCGGGTTCCCCTTTTTCATTTACACCTTTCACTAAAAATTTATAATGAGCTTTCATACCATACAGATAGCGACTATATCTGTCCGCGCTTCCGTTAAGTACTAATTCTTTTTTTATAATCAACCCAAGTCTTTTGTCTTCTGACATTTTTTGCCTCTTGTTATCAGGAAAGTAGCACACAATAACACAATGTCAACAAAAAACCGGGCGTTTGCCCGGTCTTTTACAAGGAAGGAATCATTTATTATTTTTCAGAAAAATCTGCGTCTGTGGCACCTTTGTCGCCAGATTCAGAATTGTTTTCCGATTGTGCTTGCGCGGCTTGTTCGGCCTGGGCGGCTTTATAGACCGCTTCGCCTAACTTCATTGCTTTTTCGGTTAACGCATCTGTCTTTGCCTTCAAAGATTCCGCAGTTGCGTCCACTTTTGCCAATTCATCAGACAATTCTTTTTTCGCATCTTCGATTGCCTGACGTTCTTCGGCACTAATCTTATCCCCGTGTTCTTTCAATGATTTTTCAATACTGAACACCGCGGTTTCTGCTGTATTTTTGGCTTCTGCCAATTCTTTTTTCTTTTTATCGGCTTCGGCGTTCGCAGCGGCTTCATCAACCATACGTTTGATTTCTTCTTCACTTAAACCACCATCTGATTTAATAGAAATCGCCTGTTCTTTGCCTGTGCCTTTATCTTTTGCAGAAACATGGACGATACCGTTCGCATCGATATCAAATGATACTTCGATTTGTGGCATACCACGTGGGGCAGGTGCGATACCTTCCAAATTAAATTGACCCAACAATTTATTATCTGCCGCCATATCACGTTCGCCTTGGAATACGCGAATTGTCACAGCCGATTGGTTATCTTCGGCGGTAGAGAATATTTGTGATTTCTTTGTTGGAATTGTTGTATTGCGGTCGATAAGACGTGTAAATACACCGCCCAATGTTTCAGTACCCATTGACACTGGTGTAACATCAGACACGAAAACGTCTTTGACTTCCCCTTTCAAAACGCCCCCTTGAATTGCAGCACCCAAAGCCACAACTTCGTCTGGATTAACACCTTTGTGTGGTTCGCGACCAAAGAATTCTTTTACTGTTTCAACGACCTTTGGCATACGTGTTTGACCACCGACCAAGATAACTTCGTTGATTTGCGATGTTGTAAGTCCGGCATCTTTCAAGGCTTTTTTGCATGGTTCAATTGTTTTTTCAATCAAATCTGCAACCAAAGATTCCAATTTTGCACGTGTCAATGTTGTGTTGAAGTGCTTTGGGCCTGTTGCATCAGCAGTTAAATATGGCAAATTAATATCCGTTGATGTCTTTGATGACAATTCGATTTTTGCCTTTTCTGCGGCTTCTTTCAAACGTTGCAATGCCAATTTATCGTTTGACAAATCAATACCAGATTGCGCCTTGAATTCGTCCATCAAATATTTCAATACGCGTGCATCAAAATCTGATCCACCCAATGCGGTATCGCCATTTGTAGATTTAACTTCGAATACACCGTCAACAATTTCCAAAATCGAAACATCGAATGTTCCGCCACCAAGGTCATAAACAGCAATTGTTCCGTCTTTGTTTTTATCCA
>CAMOXB010000023.1 GCA_946628805.1 uncultured Pseudomonadota bacterium | reverse complement strand
TGTACAATTCGCGAGCCGAATTGTTAGAAATCAGACAAGAGATTAATCACATACCTCTACAGCATAAAATTCATCATAGTTCATAAATTCTGGTGCACCACAATAAATACGATAGCAATCATTATCTGGCATTTCTAATTTTTTCATCGTATAGTATGGCACAACATTTACTAAACAATATCCTGCTTTCGTGTATTGGTTTGGATTAAATACAGACAAGAATTTTGCATTTTTCTGTCCATTTGCAACTTTACGCAATTCTTCGGTTTCTGGTAATTGAATTAAAAAATCACCCATTTCACCAGTTGCAAGAACAGGGCTACATTCATCACCACAATCGTCTATTGCTTTTTGAATTGCTTTATATCTATGAGAATCTAGATCGTTGTCATATACAAATTTGTTTACTCTATCTATAACTTCACAAGCATCTTTTTCGTGTTCTTCTAGTTTTCCATCATTTCGGTAAAATTTCATATTAGAATAATCCCAATTTGTTGATAAAGAAATAGCTTCTTCTTGTGATAAGACCTTGTCTTTTACCCCAATGTGTACAGACAATTTATTACATTCTTCATTTAAACAATATACTTTATCAACAATTTCTGTTATACATTTTTCTGTCTTGTTCGGCATTTTGTAATGATGATTGAAAGGAACGGCACAATGCCAAAATTCGTCGCAGTATTCTTCTTTTACAGGATGACAAGAATTATATACGGTATGATTCCCAACTGTTTTCCCTAAGAATATAAAATAATATTTTAAAATTTGTTTGTTGGCTATATCGCCATAAACATTCAATAAAGCTGTTCTTTCTGACCCAGGAAAATTCCCTTTATAGGTCAAAGTAACATAACCGAATTCGTCGCCACGATGCTTTTCTTCTCGAACTTTTTCAAATTTGGTTGTTATCTTGTCAACGGTTACATCGGCATAATCTTCATAAGTAACCACTCTAACATCTATTTCTGTACCGTATGGATCTTTTTTGTATATGGTATATTCAATATTGTCGCTTTGCCAATTTTTATCAAGATTACAAGTTAAATCTGCTGTTGATGTTGGTTTATCACAGGCAGTCAAAGCCAAAACAGGTAATAACAATAAAAATTTTTTCATTTTCTCTCCTCTTTTATTTATCGTATGAATTATACCACAAAAGTTCGAAAGTATCAAGATTTCGTTATTTTTTAACCCCAACATTCGAACTTGATAAAAACATCAGGAAACAAAATAAAACCCGCCTTTATCGGCGGGATTGTTTATCTTGGTTGGGGTACACGGACTCGCTCGAACATAGATGTTCTGCGCGTCAATCGTGACGATTTTGGTGCGCTGCCGCTTCCAAAATCTACTGCTTGTCGAACCTGCAGTTCTTGTCCTGTTTTAAGCCCAACAAACCAAAATTAAAACACCCACAAGGGGTGTTTGAATCTTGGTTGTGGTGTGCGGGCGAAATGCGAGTTGTTATTGAGATTTTTTTATGATATAATTTTACTTGAAATAAGAAAGGTGTATAAATGGCAGAAATAGTCATTCATGGCGTTGTAGACGGACAGGAAATTTCAAAATGTGACGAAACCGCAAATAGAATTTGTGGAAGTTATTATATTCCTGCAACAGGAATAAGAAGCGATATAAAACGTCTGCCTGATAATCGTATGGCATATAGTTTGCTTTTTTATGGGGAACCAAATAAACCATTTATTAGTTATACAGGTAGATCTGGTTCTTATTTTGGAATGACTTTATTCTTACAAAACCAACAAGTGGCAAATCCAGATGATTTATTTAGGATTTTATTAGCGACATATAATCATTATATAAAAGGAAAAATTATACAAGAACTTCCAAATGGTGGAAGAAAATGGATGGTTCAAACGTTGCGAGATTCAGATGATGCTGTGGCAACGTTAGTTGGTAATGGATTTCAACAAATATTAAAACAAAATCCCGGTTTGTTAAAGTTTCAACCTTTGCAACCATTGCAACGTCCTGGTCGTGATTATTAAAAAATCTTTTGATTGTTTCGCCCGCACACCACAACCGTTTTGAATAAAAAGACTATTTCTTAGCAGATTTTGATTGATTTTATAAGATTGTTATCAGTTCGAAAGTGTTGGCAAGAACATAAAATTTCAAGAATAAACTTTCGAACTCGCCAAAACCTTGTATTCTAAACAAAAAATGCCCCAATGGGCATTTTGTTAACTATGGTTGGGGTACACGGACTCGAACCGCGATATACAGAGTCAGAGTCTGCTGTTCTACCATTAAACTATACCCCAATGCAGCACTATATTATATACATATTATTTGTATTTTCAAATAAATATTTTTGCAAAGTATGATTTTATTCATACATAAAAAACTTGAAAAATATTCATATCTATTCTAGGCTTAAAATAACCAAACAAGAAAGGAGAGCAAAATATGAAACAATCAAAAACTACATTGAAAGAATTGACTGCGGCATATCGTGCTGTATTACGTCATGGTATTTTGTGCAATGCAATCGCATTGGGCTTGGTTGCAATGCCTGCAATGGCAACGGAATATACTGATATAATAGATATTCGGAATAATACAGATTATCAGATTACAGATGATGTGAATATTACAAATAATGCAGGACATGGAATTTTAGTCACAACACAGCCTGGTGATACAACATATGCAGGAAGCATTCTGACAATAAATACCGATAATGTAAATATTAGTACGGATATGGCGGCTATTTTTGCTCAACACAGAACAGAAAATGCTCCTAACGATGATCCAACAAAGATTTTAATTTCTGCTGAAACAATAAATTTAACAGGACAAAATGGTGGAGGAGGAAATAATTCTCGTAAATCAGATGGATATGGTGTTGTTACTGCTATGTCACAAGGGGTTGTTGACTTAAATGGGAATACAACAATTACCGCAAACCCAAATTTAAATAATGATGCAATATTAGCACGTGGAAATGCCATAGTTTTAATTAATAAAGATACTACAGATAAACTAACAAAGATTAATGGAAATATTGATTTTAACTATAATGCCAAAGATTCTGGTTCGACAGTTAATGCAAATGTTGACGTAACATTAAATGGTTCTGAATCATATTGGACCGGAAATACAGTTATGTCATACGATACTATAAAAAATGCAACAAAGATGCATCAAAACGAAACTACTATTCGTTTTAGTGATGGTGCGACTTGGAATGCCACAAAGATTTCTGATATAGAAACAGATACAGATGGTGGATATTTTTACACCGCATTGAACAACCTTAATATTAATAAAGGAACTGTGAATATTGCGGATACAACACGTGGTATTAATGTTGAAAATGTAAATGTTGCAGACGCTACATTTAATGGTGGTCCGTTGAATATAGGCACAATGAATTTAACGGGTGGCGAAAGTGTGTTTAATACCAATATTATTGGTTTGAACGATGAAAGCTCTTTAGATGTTAAATCTGGTGCATCGATGGACATTGGAACAAATTCAATCAATGTTAATACAATTACATTAAATGGTGATATGTTTGCGACGTTACGTGATGGTGAAGATGCCCAGATTACCGCAAACACATTTGATGGTAATGGTAAATTGAACCTGACAATGAGCAAGGCTGGAAAATACCATGTATTTGGTAAAAAAGACTTTGAAAATATCTTGTCTGCAAATGCGGTTTATGAATTATCTGCATTGGATGGCGGATATATCGAAGCCACTGTGAAATCAACTGAAGCGATTGCTGGCGATACACATATTGCACATGAATCTGCCGCGGCGGTTTCGCATATTGCATCGGCTGCATCTGTGTCTGAATCAAAGCAATTACAAGAATTGTCTTTGAAATTGCAAGAAAAATTGGCAAATGGCGATACTGCATCGGTTGAACATGCAACAAAAGCGGTTCATCCAGAAACAGAATCTGTCGCACAATCTGTTTCTTCGTCGGTTCAAAATACCGTTGTTAACGTCGCGGCATCGCGTATGGCTTTGCCAACTGTTGGACGCAGCGCGGGTGATGTTAATTTAACATCTGGCGGTGTATGGGCCCAAGGATTGTTCAATAAATCAAAACAAAACGATGCGTTCCATGGATATACACGTGGAATCGCAGCTGGGTTAGACGGAACAATCAACAAAGTTTGGACAATCGGTGCCGGTTATTCATTCGCGCATTCTGATATCACAGGATCTGCACGTGATACCGAAATCGATTCGAATACATTGTTCCTTTATGGGCAATATAAACCAAGTGAATGGTATTTGAATGCAATCGCGAATTATACCTGGTCTGATTATTCTGAAAAGGGCAGTGTAATTGACGGTGCATTGGTATCTGCGGATTATGATGTTCAATCGTTCGGTGGTCATATCGCAACCGGCTATGATTTCGACAATGGCATCACCCCAGAATTGGGATTGCGTTATATGCATGTTAATGCCGATGATTATACAAATTCATATGGTATCAAAACCAGTATGAAAGACACAGATTTCTTGACTGGTGTTGTCGGTGCAAAATATGCATTTAACATAGTTGCAGGAAAACATACAACATTTGCACCACAATTAAGCGCAAATGCAAAATACGATATGTTGTCTGATAAAAGTGTCGCAACAATCGCAATGCCTGGTGTTGATGCATACACTATCGATGGCAGTCGTTTGAACCGTT
>CAMOXB010000022.1 GCA_946628805.1 uncultured Pseudomonadota bacterium | reverse complement strand
TTTTATTATCTTTTTTATTTCAATTAATAATTCGTTCTTTATAAATTCGCGGGTGCGACGTTCAAACATATCCGCCCCACCCCCAATACAAAGTGTTGTTTTATCAATATCTACATATCCGTTTCCGCGCATTGTTTCATCGTGTATAACACGAACATCGCGTCCCAGTATTGGGATTATTGTCCCCGATTGAATTTTTTCTTTCTGTGGCGCATTATCAAACACACGTTCAACCCATTTGCGCTTTGATTCCAGAAAGTTCATAACAAACTTGGTCGATGTTGTCCATGGCTTTGAAATATGTATTTCCGGTGTGGGATTGGTCTTTGGGCGTAATGTCACATTACGTGCACCGCGCCGATTTTCAATCACAACCGGTATTTGCACCCCATTTGATAAAACAAAGATATTTTCGCCGCCCATTATTTAATATACTTTCCAATTTCTTTTATTATCTTGTCGACGTTAAATCCATATTCGTTATAAAGCGTTTCCGCATCGCCAGACGCCCCAAATTTATCAATTCCAATTACCATATCGGCAAATTCGAACCAATTGCCGGGTGCGGCGGCTTCGATTGCAATTATGCATCCACGCAAAATTGACGATTTATATTTTTCATCTTGGGCTTTAAAATCACACATATTTAACACAGACACAACCTGGACATTTTTATATTGTGATGCAATTTCAACCGCCAATGGAATTTCAGATCCTGTCGCCAAAATTGTTGCACGAACACGTCCTGATTTTGCCGGATAAATCACATATGCGCCACGTGATAAATCAGACCCGTTTGGTGTTGGAATCTGTTTGAACTTTTGACGCGATAATATTATTGCACTTGGCGTTTCAACGCTATCAATCGCCGCATTCCACGCATACGCAATTTCATCAATATTACATGGACGATATACATTTAAATTTGGAATCAGACGCAATGACGGCAATTGTTCAATTGGTTGATGTGTTGGACCGTCTTCACCGACCGCAATACTGTCATGTGAAAAAACATATATTGCCGGCAATTTTGACAATGCCGCAATGCGAATCGCCGGGCGCATATAATCAGAAAACGCCAAGAAAGTCGAACAAACCGCGCGCAAGCCACCCACCAACATACCGTTTACTATTGATGCCATACCAAATTCGCGCACCCCAAAGTTTACATAATTACCGTTAAAGTCATCAGGCTTTATATCAATCGAATGCGATGTTTTTACATGCGTATTATTTGCTAAATCTGCCGAACCCGTAATTAAATCAACACCTGCCCCCATTAATAAATCCAGGCATATTCCAGATAACTCACGCGTGGAAATACGTTCCGGTATTTTTGGAATCTTTACGCGTTTCATTGCATTTATTGCGCGTGCGGTTTCAGCAATTGGACGACGTGCAACAACACCCCATAAACGGATTCCTTCATCACTGGTATTTTGTGAAATCAGCGATATCATTTCCGTATCCGATAATGCAAATCCGTGTGCCGCACTTTTGTTTTCAAATTTACAACCACGCCCTAATATATTTTTGCATTGTATAAATACCGGGCGCGTTGATTTTTCCGCCCTTTCCAGTGCGTGTTCAATCGCATTTATATCATTACCGCGCACAGACATAACATTAAATCCCATTGCGCGCATACGTGCTGGAATATCAATATCTGTCTGGGCAATGCCATCAATTGACAATTTGTTATCATCCCAAAGAACAATTAAATTATTCAAATTATAACGACCCGCAAACGAAAGAGATTCAAAAGATACACCCTCCATCAAATCACCGTCAGATGCCATACAATATGTTCGCGCACGAATCCCCTGAATCTTTTGCGCCAGCGCCAATCCAACTGCATTACCAACACCCATTCCCAGCGGTCCCGTCGTTGCATCGACGCCATCAATTCCGTATTCGGGATGACCTGGCAATCCACCAAATTTACGAAAAGTATTCAAATCGCCGATTCGATATCCTGATAATTTTAATACGGAATAAAGCATTGCCGAACCATGTCCCGCCGACAAAACAAACCGATCAATTCCGCGGCGCAAATGATTTGCATAAATACACGTTATGATTTCCGACGCATCTAATATAATTCCAACATGCCCAGAATGCGCAGACAACACCGCACCCAATGCGCCGGCGCGCACTGAATTTGACATTTGTTGTAATTGTTTGGCATTGAACTTCATTTTATGATATTATATCACAAAAAGGATACGAATAAAATGTTAAAAATTTGGACAGATGGTTCTTGTTTGGGCAATCCAGGCCCGGGCGGATGGGGATTTATTGCTACCAATGGCAAAGAAATTGCCGAACGTTGTGGTGGTGAAAAAAATACCACTAATAACAAAATGGAATTAACCGCAGTGATAAAGGCTTTGACTGCGGCGAAAAAACACGATGAAATCGAAATTCACACCGACAGCCAATATGTTAAAAACGGTATGGAATCTTGGATAAAAAATTGGAAGAAAAATAATTGGAAAACTGCGGATAAAAAACCTGTGAAAAATGTTGAATTATGGCAACAACTGGACGAATTGGCATCAACAAAAAAAATTCATTGGGTTTGGGTCAAAGGACACGCCGGCGAAGAATTCAACGAACGCGTTGACGATTTGGCACGCGGTGTCGCCGAAAGTTTAAAATAAAAAAAAACGCCCGTTTGGGCGATTTTATCTTTTGTGTTCGATAAGATTTTGTTGCATTGTTCGCAATTTTAATTGTTCTTGCTTTGCCTTTTCTTTCAAATATTTTGTATAAACTTGTCTTGATTGTATGTTTAATAATTTACAAATATAATCTGCATGTTCTTTGGTTAATGGCGAATAAATAACTTCATCTTCGGACACGACATTTGTTGCACCATTAAAATTCTGCGATGTTGAAATTTTGTGATTATATGTAAAAAATATTGTTCCACCGTTAACACCACTGTCGTGAATTTGTGTAATTACACGCGGAACAGGACGATATGTGACATACGGTTTTTTGGCGGTTGGTGGAATTTTTTCAATAACATAACAAACCAACCCCGGCATCATTTTTGTTGTATCAACGAAAACGCTTAATTCTGTGACATTATCGTTTAAATATTCTGTTACTTTACGCACATTTTTCAGTGATTTCAATACATCTTCTTCTTTTGAATCTTCGGAAGGAATTAACGATGCATCTATGGCTTCGAAAGTATAATTTTGTTCTTTTAAATATTGAGTGAATTCTGCCCGGAAATTTTCAATATCAAAATTTGGATCGTTTGCACTGTACCCTTTGATTTTTACGAAATTACTTAATTCTTGCTCTACGGTTGCTTGGTCCAATATTTTCTTAGGAGCTGTATTGACCGCGGCAGTGTCGACAGTATCAGAGTATTTAAACAAATGTTTCAAAGCAATTAAAACATCTTTCCATCTTGATTTAAAATCTTTTGTTTCAGGCATATCTTCTGTCCTTATAGTTTAATGCCTCTCTCCCATAATTTCTAAGTATATTATCCTTTGAATCCGGTTGCAACAATAAACATTTCAACACTGTCCTTGCGGGAAGATGGTGGTTTTATATAATGCACATCTGTAAAGTGTTCTTTTATTTGCTTTACCAAATCGTTTGTTGTTCCACCGGTAAAAGATTTTGCAACAAATACCCCGCCGATTTTTAATGCACGAATTGCAAAATCCAGCGCATATTCCAACAATACCATTTGACGCAAATGGTCTGTCTTTTTATGTCCAACGGTATTGGGTGCCATATCGGACATCACAATATCCGCCGTTCCGCGTCCCATTTCATCATGTGGCAGATTTAATTTTTCTTCCAGCCATGTTAATGCTTCATCACTGGTAAAATCACCCTGGTACGTTTCAACACCGTTGATAGGTTTAATTTCCAATAAATCCATCGCGAATATTTTTGATTTTGGAAATTCACGCGCAACATATTGCGACCAAGATCCTGGCGCCGCACCCAAATCAACAACAACCTGGCCATTTTTAAAGAAATGATATTTTTCGTTCATTTCAATAATTTTATATGCCGCACGTGCACGATAACCATCTTTGTGTGCGCGTTCAACATATGGATCATGCGCCTGGCGTTGAATCCAGGCAGCCGATGATTTATGTGCTGCAATTTTTATATTCAGGATTTTCATGTATTATTTTGCACCAGGCATTGTTGGTTTTGCCCCTGGGAATCCGCCCTGTTGTTGCATACGCTGCATAACGGCTTCCATTCCACCCATACGTTGAATCATAGCCATTTGGCGTTTCATATTTGTATATTGTTTGATTATATGTTCAACATCACGAACCGTGCAACCCGCTGTTTCTGCAATACGCGCTTTGGCATTAGCGAACACTTTTTCAGGTTCTGCACGTTCTTCGGCAGTCATGGCTTCCAATATTTTGATTTGCGCATCAACACTGCCGTCGTTAATTTTTTCCTTCATCGCAGCAACCGCACCGGACATGCCAGGAACCATTTTAAGCAGACCGCTGAAATTGCTCATTTTCTTAATTTGTTTTAATTGTGCCAGCATATCGTTCATATCGAATTGACCAGACATCATACGTTCCGCTGTTTCCTTCATGCCAGATGGCATTTTGGCGGCTTCTTTTTCCAAATCGATATTTTCTGTTTCTGCTTTTTTCTTTTTTCCAAATCCGAACATTTGCTTTCTCCTGTGGTTTTTATTGTTTTTTTAATTTTATTTGCTTTTCTTTGGTTTGTCCAGATACTTTTTCAGATACTTACCCGTCAAAGATTCAGGTACTTTTACATTATCTTCTGGTGTTCCCGTTGCAACAACACGTCCACCACCGTTACCACAACATGGTCCCATATAAA
>CAMOXB010000021.1 GCA_946628805.1 uncultured Pseudomonadota bacterium | reverse complement strand
TTCTGTAATGATTTTATCACATCAAAGACTTGCTTTTTTATTTCTGATTCATGTTTCAGGACATCTGATTTCTTAAAACTATATATTCCACGACCTGGCAATTTTTCACATACATACATCGGTATATGTTTTGCAACGTATATCTTTGGAATATTTACATTGACTTTGGAACGAATAAAATCCAAAAGATATTTATAATTCGCGACTTGTTTTTGTGAAACATTACGAAAGACTTTTACATAATATTTATCATTAACAACGCACGCCATACGATTTAATGTAATCTGGCGAACAAACTTTATTTTCTTTACCGGCACACCATAGGCACGACGGATTAACATCTTGATTGGTATGTAATACAATATAACATTAACCCACCCACGAACACGATGACGACGTTCAGACCCAGGAACGAAACACGATATAAAATTTCCAATATAAAATGGTGATTTGTACATATCTTTATTTCTTTATCTTTTCATCGCCATCCATACGGATAATCTGATTTGGTGAATCTTTTAATGTTTTTATCGTTTCCAAAATTTTTGCCTTGCGTTCCATAAACAATGCTTTGTTCGACGCATCAAGGTTATCAATAGCCGGCAATTTAACCGTTAATGGGTTTACATGAACACCATTTTTGATAACTTCATAATGTAAATGCGGTCCGGTGGAAAGCCCAGTTGATCCAGCATATCCAATAATTTGTCCCTGGCGAACAACGGTACCAACATTAACGCCTTTGGCAAATTTAGACATATGTGCATACAATGTTTCAAATGTTCCATTGTGGCGAATTTTTACAAAATTACCGTGTCCACGATTAAAACTGCGTGCGATAACGCGCCCTGCCCCTGCAGCTGGGATTGGCGTTCCGGTTGGCGCACGGAAATCGACCCCTTTGTGTGCACGTGTAAAGCCCAAGACCGGGTGTTTGCGTCCCTTGGAAAAACTGGACGTTACTTTGGCATTATTAATTGGTGTGCGCTTTAACGATTTAATTGCGCCATTTCCGTTTTCATCGTAATAGCCTGATTTTCCATCTGGTTTAACATATCGGAACATTTGTACATTTCCACGCAACGCATCAAAAGAAATTGCCAATACGTGTCCATTATCGACCTTTTTATCCGATGCAAAGTTTTCTTCGTATAAAACATAAAATTTTTGTCCGGCACGAATATCACGTTCAAAGTCCATTTCAAATGCCAACAAATCATACACGTCCAAGATTATTCCTTCGGGTATACCAGCATCCAAGGCAGAAAGATAGAAACTGCTGCCACTGGCGATTTCGCCTTCCTTGTATGCAACACGTGTATCACGCGCGATTTCAATTTTTTGGCATTGCCATGTGTCTGGTGTTCCACAATCGATTTCAATTTTATTCCATGGTCCATTTTCAATCACGATTTTTGAAATTGGTTCATCTTCACTTGGGCGAACAAAGTCAATTTTATCGCGTCCCGCACGCAACGTTGTAAAATCGGCGTCTTTCTTCAAATTCTTGGATATCGTGTCAATGTCGCGCATTGAAAAACCATTGTTTCCCAGAATCTTGGAAAGCGTGTCCCCCGATTTAACTTCAACAATTGTATGCGTTTCGGTTGAAAATACCGCATCACGCGCCGGTTTGTAAAAACAAATCACGCCCGCCGCAACGACAACCATAAACACAGCTATACATAAAACAACACGCGACAAAACATTTATATCGCCACACTTTTTACAAGATTTTACCAATCCGGCATTAATCTTTTTAATAATAACTTTTGCTTTTTCCATAAGGCACATTATAATAAAAATATGAATATAAATCAAGCATTCACAATTTTAGAGGAATCCAGCGACGCACACTGCGCAAGTATTATCATACAAAAACATCCGCAAATTTCATGGATTCGCACCATTTGGTATGCACGCCTTTTGCGCCGTGGTATGCCGGTTGCAAAAATAATTCATTCAAAATGGTTCTATGGCATTGAATTTTATACAAATCGACATACACTGGACCCGCGACCAGATACCGAAACATTGGTTGAATCTGTGATAAAAGATTGTGATACAAACGAAAGCCGAAAAATTCTTGATATGGGAACCGGGACAGGATGCATCATATGCGCAATTTGTAAAAACATACCAAATGCATCTGGGGTTGCGATTGATAAATCATACGCGGCATTACGCGTTGCACGTAAAAATATAAAAAAATTAAATTTACCAATCAAATTAAAACATGCAGACTTCGCAAATTTCAAATCTGATGATAAATTCGATATAATCGTTTCAAACCCACCATATATAAAATATGGCGACAAACGCGTAAATTCTGGGGCTATGTTTGATCCAAAAATTGCATTATACGCGACAAACGATGGATTAATGGCATACGAACAGATTGCAAAAAACACAAAAAATTTATTAAAACACGACGGCAAAATATACCTGGAAATCGGCGCAGGTCAATCAAACCCAGTTATTAAAATATCATCTCTGGGAATTGAAAAATTGTGCTTTAGAACAATTTAAGTATAAGAAACGACAGGAATACACGGAACTGATTAGATTAATTTATGAGTATGGTTGTGGCAACGCTGGCGAATATGATATTGTTATCGGAAATATAATGAGACAAGCACTTGAAGCGTTTGCTACTTTTGAATATAAGAAAGGAATTGCTGTGATTTCAACTAATGAGAAGTTAGCATTATAATAGACACATGGTGTGAGGACATAAAGAAAAGAGCCGCCGTAATATGAGCAACAGCAATTATCGTTTTAATTTAATCTTACTAGTTGTCATGACGTTTCTGAACAAGGAATGTTTTAATAGCTACTTTTATATAACAGGAGGCGGTCGTTATGCCAAAAACTAAAAACGCATTTGCCCTTCGCGATTTCGATTCCACGCGCATTCTTCAACGTCCCTTCTTCAAAAGTTTTTATTTCGATACGGATAAATTAGACACTGAAATTTTACCATCTCTAAGCACAACAGAGGATTCCGGTGATTCTTCTGAAACAAAACTATATATGATACAAGCAATACTTGAACGTTTAGGAGCATTTCGTCATTTAATCGACAAACATAATGAAACTCGACTTAATAAATACAACAAGAAAAAATCCGAATCAAAAGGTAT
>CAMOXB010000020.1 GCA_946628805.1 uncultured Pseudomonadota bacterium | reverse complement strand
TGTTGCGGTGTTAATGGCTGTGGTTTTTGATTATTTGGTTTTGCCACAGATTCCGCACCCAACAAAGATTGTATTGTTTGATTTTGCGACATTTCATTTAATGATTTCAAATTATTTTGAAATTCTTTGGCAAAGATACCTTGGATATTTTTTGCCGATTCGATATCTATATGACGTTTTGCGTTTTTCGTATCTTCTACATTTATCTTTGCCATATGTGCATGAAATTGCTTTTTAAATTCGGTCAGATATTTATCGGCTGGATTTTTACTGTTTGATTTTGATTGCATAAAATTATCCATTTGTTCCATGGCTTTTTGGCGCGCAATGCCCAATGTTTCGCCACGGCACCAGCGAACGATAGCCAATGAAAAATACATACGTGCATAAATTTTTGCGATTTCTGATTGTTCAGGATTTGCAAAATTAAATGATTCCATTTTTGCATTATCTGTAATCATCATTATCAATTGTTTGATATTTTGATTTGAAAAGATACTTTTTTTGTCGTTCGATTTTACAAAATCAAAATAGTTTGTGAATTGATTCATCATGGCGCAACCTCTTGGTTTTCTTAATTCTCTCTGCCCCACACGTTATATATAGGATACAATTGACACATTTCAAGTTTGACATTAATCATAATTTTGTTTTGACATCGTGAAAATTATATATAAAAATATATACGTTATGCCGCAAAGCATACTGTTGCCAATAATGGGCGGTATGGGCATAGCACCAATCTTGCCAATAATGGGGGTTGGTTATTTCATCAAAAATATAGAAAGGAGAAATGGATGAAAAAACCTTTGATAAGTTTGATTGCATTAACAGCATCTGTTGTTTCTGCGAATGCGTTCGCTGCATCAAACATGGAAAATCCACTTTATATGCCTAAAAATCGCGAAGTTTATTTAAAAACTGGTGCCGCGGTTATGTATAAAGAAGCAGACACAACCAAGGCAACTTTGAAAAAAGAAACCAATGGTAAAACAGAATTCCCAATATGGCGTTTCGCTGGCGATATCGGATATGGAATCACAGACCGCTTGGACATTCATGGACATTTCGGTTATACACGTGATAACGATATCAACCGCAAAGGTATGCACCGCGGACGCGTCGGTTTAATGTACAGAATCTTAACCGAAGAACAACCATTCGTATTGGATATCTATGGCGACGCATATCTGTCCGGTATCACACCAATGAAGGGCACATATACCGCAAAAGGATTTAATTTCGATAACTATTCAAATGGTCGTTATGGCGCAATTGCCGGAACACGTTTTGGAAAAACTTTCAAAAACGATTTGACATTGGCGGCACACGTTGAATATTTGCAAACATTTGGGAACCACAATAACAAAATTGCAATCGATCCAACAATTCAACCATTGATGGGAAAAACTTATCCAGACGGAACTCCACTTCCTAGCACAATCCAGGCTTTGCCTATAACACAGCTTGGTTTTCCATCTGAAATCGAGGTTAATTTGAAATCAACACACGAAACCGTTGCCGGATTTGATGCAATGTATCAAATTAATAAAAAATGGTCAATTGGTGGTGGATTTGAATACATTGAACATTCAGACAACAGCGTTAAAAGCATCCATACAAAGTTGAACGCACCTGCGAATCCCGCATTCCAACCATTCCAAGATTCGGTTAAAAAAGGTTTATTACAAGAAACCAAATTCATGAAAGATGGTTGGGACGAATACGTTCTGAAATTCAGTGTTGGTTATTCAATATCTGAAGACGTCCAGGTTGCTGTTTTCGCAGAATACACATGGGACGACGCACATTCAAAATCTCAAAATGGTACGGACGAAAAAGCCGAAGCCGGTTTCAGATTGAATGCACGTTTCTAACGTTGAAACAAAAACAAACTATATTGGACAAATTGCACCCGTTGGGTGCAATTTTTATTTTGTTAAACAAATCATTATTTATCACTTTTCTTGAAAATCTTTTTATGTTATAATATTCACAAAGGAAGTATTAAAAAGATGAAAAAGACCACGTTTCTTGCGGTTTTTGCGGGATTTATGTCAACAATGCCGTTTGTTTCAGATGCGGCATATCCTGTATATAATCCACAACAATTGGCACGCCAGGGCTATGTTATAAACACTTATCCACAACAAAATGTTCGATATAATGGCAATGGTCGATATTATCAACAACCGCAAATGGTTGGCCGAACAAACATAACAACACAACAAATGGTTGCGGCGTCTGCGGTAAATGGACGTCCAATGGGAACACGTGTTGCGGCAACAAATCCAAATCGTATTACCGGGTCTTTGCCACGCGTTGGTTCATCGGCAACAAATGCAGGACGTCAATATTATCAATCGTCTGATTATGATCGTCTGGCAGACAGTGGTTTATACGTCGGCCTTTCTGCGGGATACAGCACGATGATCAAAGGTGGTATGTCTGCAGATTATGCCGGCGAACAAAATTCATTTTTCGCACCGGGTTCATTCCAAGAATCCGACTTTAAGCACGACAGCGTAATCCCATTACAAATTTCTGTGGGCGCCGCGATTAACAGTGATGTTCGCGTTGATTTCTCTTATTTGCGTTATTCTGGGTTGTCATATGCTGACACGGTTCAGACATTTACTGGTGATGGATATGTTGACGCATCGGTATCTGGTGGTGCGATTACTTCCAATGTTACAATGTTAAACGTTTATTACAATATTGATTCATTTACAGGCAATGTTATGGGCGGTTCATTGCGTCCATATGTTGGTGCTGGTGTTGGTATGGCATTGAATACTATCGCGGACTATGTTGTATTCGATAATACATTTTATGATGAAACACCTGATGGTCTTGGGCCAGCATATGTTGATGCCGGTAAATTAACCGCGATTTCGGATGTTTTCGCATATCACAATGGCGGAACAATGGAACAATTGGCATTCCAATTGGAAGGTGGCGTAACAACATCTATGAATGATGGATTAAAATTGGATTTCTTTGTCCGCTATGCAAATCTGGGTAAAGTAAAAACATCTGGATCAATCATCGTTTCACAAACAGAATGGTTAAGTGACGGTGCCGGTGGCGAATACGAAGCCCCATACGACAGCGTTTTCCATTACACAAATTGGCAAGAAAGCGGAACATTATCCAGTTTGGACGTCGGTGTCAGATTAAGATTGGAATTTTAATATAAATGAAAAATAAAATATGCGAAATATCTTTATTTTCTTTTATTTTGG
>CAMOXB010000019.1 GCA_946628805.1 uncultured Pseudomonadota bacterium | reverse complement strand
TATGATATAATTCGTCTGATAACAAAGGTTGTGTTTATGAAAAAAGATTATTTTCCAAAAACAGTTCGTGGTTATTATTGGTTGTGTTTACGCAAATTTCCTTGGTTCATCGGGACTGTATTTGCTTGCGATATTGTTGGGCGCGCACTAGAAATGTTGTTCAACCCATTAATCAACAAGTGGATTGTTGAAATCTTTGAAAACGCAATTGATAAAAATTTTAGCGATATTATACAACTGTTGTTTTTTATGATTGGAATGTTATTGATGATACCTTTATTAAATACACTTCGTGATGTTTTAATCGGTGTATATCAGCAAAAATTCAATCGTTATAAATTGTATTTAATTTATAAACGTGTTTATGAAAACGATATGTCGTTCTTTCTGGATAAATCCAGTGGTCAAATAATGTCTGATTGTCAGGCATCATATGATAAAATACACAGTATTACTGATGGTTTTTGGGCCAGAATGATTGGAACCGTATTGGGGTTTGCTTTGATAGTTGGGTCAATGTTTACCATGAATATATGGTTCGTTATAACTTTGTTCGTATATGGTGTAATAAAACTGGTTTGGGAATGGGCATGGAACCCAAAGATAGTAAAAAACGAACAAGCAGAAGTAAAAGCATGGTCGGTTTATCGTGGGCTGCGCAGTGACAGTTTGAATAATGCGTTGGCTGTAAAATATTTTGCAAATAACGATTTTGAAAACGGGTATATTTATAAAAGTCGTGATGACTTAATAAAACTGGCACGAAACAGATATTTTTTGAATCGTTGCCTGAAATTTCCAATTGATATGTTCTGGGTTGCGGTTCGTGTATTTTTATTGGTTCTGTGTTTTGTTTTTATCAAGGACGGCACAATTAGTTTGGCGGATGGTGTGTTTGTTATGACATCTGCAGTTGCGATAAACAGTGCTTTTTCTTCGTTAAATCGAACTGTCCAAGATTATACCCGTGATTTAGCACGTGCAACAACCGCATATAACAATATAATCGCACCTATCAATATCCAAGATAAAGAAAATGCCAAAAATTTGAAAATCAAAAAGGCTGCTGTTGATTTTGATAATGTATCGTTTTCATATGGCGACAATCATGTGTTTCATAATTTCAACCTGCACATAGATAATGCCGAAAAGATAGGTATTGTCGGATTATCTGGTGCTGGGAAAACCACATTATGTAATTTATTACTTCGTATGTATGACGTCCAAGGCGGTTCTATCAAAATAGACGGCACAGATATACGTGATATAACTCAGGAATCATTGCGTAAAAATATATCTTTTGTTCCCCAGGAAGCAAATATGTTCAACCGCACTATATTTGAAAATATAAAATATGCACGACCAAATGCCACACGGGCAGAAGTTATCAACGCAGCCAAGAAAGCCCATATCCACGAATTTATCGTGAAATTGCCAAAGGGCTATAATACATTGGTTGGTAATAACGGAATTAAATTATCTGGCGGACAAAGACAAAGGGTATCTATTGCACGTGCGTTGTTGAAAAATGCACCGATATTAGTGTTGGACGAAGCAACATCTGCCCTGGATTCCCAAAACGAAGTAATGATTCAAAAATCGTTAGCCAATGCGATGCACGGTAAAACAACATTGGTAATTGCACATCGTTTATCAACCCTGCGTAATATGGACAAGATTATAGTTATCAAAAACGGTAAAATTGTAGAATCAGGCAATCATAAACAATTATTGCGTAAAAACGGTGAATACAAGAAATTGTGGAATTTGCAAACCTCTGGGTTTGTATCTTGATAACTTACATCTTTTGGGCGTTTTGTTTTTGTCGTGTAGTATGCTATAATGGGTAAAAAGAGATAAATATGCATAAAATAATTTTATCTATTAAACCGGAATATGTTGAAAAGATTTTTTCCGGTGAAAAAGAATTTGAATTTCGCAAAGTTCGATGCAAACGCGATGTAAAAAAATTATTAATTTATTCTACACAGCATGTAAAAATGGTTGTTGGCGAAGCCGACATTGTCGAAATTATTGAAGGCACGCCCGCGGCGGTCTGGAATATAACACACGCCAAATCCGGAATTTCCAAAGTTTTTTTTGATTCTTACTATGCGGGATGCACAAAATCTGTGGCTTATAAATTAGCAAATGTAAAGAAATATAAAAGGCCCAGGACATTGGCATCTTTTGGTGTTTCGTCCCCACCACAATCTTTTGTTTATTTGTAATAAAAAACGCCCGTTTGGGCGTTTTTTATCTTTGTTTGCCATTATGATATCGATGATTGTTATTCGGATTTCTGGATTGTAATTTATACATAAATCCCAATTCAATCGTATTACGCAATCCTGCGGAAGAAGCAGGTCTGGTATAAGAACCAAAATTATCACATGGAAATACATGTAAACTGTAACGCAACATTAATTTCATTTGTTTGTTTATTCTGGCACCCAGTCCAATACCAGTTATAATAACCGGGCCAAAATTACCATGAGTATCCAAATGCATCCCAAATCCGGCACGCGTATCAAAAGTGATTCCATGTCCACCCGCACAAATTGCGGCATTTAATGATGGCATTATATCTTTTACATCTGAACAGCCAAAATCATTTGCATTTAATGTTGCATGTTGACCGGTTGCCATAAAATGTGCATTATCTTCGCTGCGCATTGCCTGAAAACGCGAATTCATACCGATTAAATCTAAACGTCCAGTAAATTCAAAGTGGACTTCGCCATTGCCAGATTTGCCCATTTCGCCCTGCCATTTTGCGACACCCGCTTCGACATATGCGCCACCATTAAAGCCTTCCATATCATTAGCCTTGATTTGGGCATTCATTGTCGGGGATGGCAGAACAAATATCGGTCCAGCCTTGATAGTAAATGTATAATTATCAAAATAAGAAACTTTATAATTCGATTTATCTTTGTTTTCTTTCGCACTTGCAACATTTGCCACAGGCGCCAATGCAACACCAGCCAACAAACATTTCGCAATACCAAATTTAATTTTATCGTTCATATCTTACCTTTTTGTATGACTTACAAAATTATATTACACCAAATTATTTATTTGTCAACACTCTTGACAAAATTTATTTTTATGCTAAACTATTAATACAAACTCTAGAGGTTATTATGCAAAACAAAATTTTGAATAAATATTTAATGCAATATTATATTGGTGGGGCATTGTTTTTGTTTATCGGAACAGCAACGCCTGTTATATTATCAAAACAAGCAAAATTACAAGAATCAAAAATTCAAAATATAGAATATGATTCAACAGATCTAAATCAAATTATCGGTCTTTTGCTGATTGCCGCATGCATATATATGACGCTTAAAAGTGCTGCCTTTATTAAAAACACAAAATACCAATCAAACAAATTAACAAAACTGTTCTTGATTAATTTATTTGCAAAACACCCAGAATTAAGACAATATGATTATATTTTGCAAAATGAAAGAAAAGTCGCAGAAATTGCAACATTTGCATGTAATTATTTAAGCGAAAGCGAACAAAAACAAATACTGGATATCATGAAAAGACATAGTTTTGAAACGAAAAACATAACCAAGGATGCAGAACAAGATATTTATGATATTATTAAAATCCATGCATGGTCATATCCAGAATATACACAACAAATTTTATCTTTGATAAAGAATAAAACATATGTTATGAATCCGAACGAAAAAATTCGATAAACACCAGCAAATACACAGATTTTTATCTGTGTATTTTTT
>CAMOXB010000018.1 GCA_946628805.1 uncultured Pseudomonadota bacterium | reverse complement strand
TGGGTGATAAAAATAATACAATAAACGATACATGCTTTATTACACACACAAACGAAGAAACACATCAAATTATTCGCGATAATATTAAAAACGCACCAATGTATAATGGCGATATTCGCGGCCTTGGGCCACGTTATTGTCCATCATTGGAAGATAAAGTTATGCGTTTTCCCGAACATAAAACACATCATGTCTTCCTTGAACCCGAAGGATATAACAGCGACTTAATCTATCCAAACGGAATATCAACATCGTTCGGCGCTGATATCCAAGACAAATGGATTCGCACAATACCGGGTCTGGAAAATGCACGTATTGCGCGATATGGATACGCAATTGAATACGACGCAATTGATGCACGTAAATTAAAATCTACATTGGAATCAAAAGATATCAACGGGTTGTTTTTCGCCGGTCAAATTAATGGCACATCTGGATATGAAGAAGCCGCCGCCCAGGGCCTGGTTGCGGGCGCAAATGCCGCCGCGTTTGCACTAGATATCGAACCATTAATTATCGACAGAACAAATTCTATGATTGGTGTTTTGATTGATGATATAACAACATTGGGCGTGGACGAACCATATCGTATGTTTACATCACGCGCAGAATATCGATTAAATTTACGCGCAGATAATGCAATATTAAGATTGGGCGATATGTCGGAAAGATTGGGATTAATATCACACGATTTACACGAACAAATTTTAAATATGCGCAAATCAACCGCAATTGAAAACGATAAATTCTATGCCGGATATATACAAAGAAACGAACGCGAAATTGCAAACTATAAAAAAGACAGCGCATTAAAAATCCCATCTGATTTTGACTATAAATCTTTATCGGGATTAACAAACGAATTGGTTGAAAAAATGACCAAAACACGTCCTGAAAATATCGCGGCATTATCACGAATCCCAGGCATGACCCCGGCGGGCATAATGGTTGTATTGCGCAAAATAAAAAGTGGAAATAAATAAAAATATATATTAACATTTAGCCATCGCCGGAATAGCTCAGTTGGTAGAGCATCTCATTCGTAATGAGGGGGTCGCAGGTTCGAATCCTGTTTCCGGCACCACGAAAAATTGTTACCGCACACAATAAAGTGTGCGGTTAAAATTTTTCAGGCGTCTGCGACGCCACGCGTGGCAAGCCGACAAAAAAAGACTTATTCATTAAAACTAGTATCATCACAAACATAATACACCACACCATTGTATTCAATTTTCAGATAATGTTCAGTCGCAACATTCATTGGTGTAGGTATTGTTGTCATGTTTGCATAAAACACTTGTCCGTCCATACCGACATTAAGCGATGGTATCGTTAATTTTGTTGATTTCAAATAAACCGCATCGCCACCAATATGTAAAATATGCGGATAACAAACCGCACTTCCTGACGGTGCAAACGGTGTTGACGACGGGCACGGTGTTATTCCTTGATCCGCTGTTTCATTAAATGTATATGTTCCCCCAGGACAATAATGATTTTGCGGACATATTGTGCATTTATCAACGTTCGCTGGTAAATATTGTCCAGACACACAATTATGAATATTTCGTATAAAAACTGCGTCAAATTTTTTTGGTGCATTTATTGCGCACATATTTGATAAAACATTATCAATATATCCAGATCCTTTTTTTGCGCCTTGATATTCTTTATCATTAAAATTATATGTTCCACCGGTACAAGAATATCCAAAAGGACAGGTTCTGCATTCATCAATATTTGCCGGCAAATAATAACCGTCAACACAAACATGTGTATTTGCAACAAACATCGCGATCATTTTTAAATCAACATTACACCCATTTTGAATATCGGTATTTACATACCCAAAAGCCGATGTTAAAAACATAAAAAATAATACTGTTATTTTTTTCATATATTATTCCGTGATAATGGGACCTGTTATAAAACTTCCAGTTCCTGCATTATAAAAACATTGTTTTGTGATTTTATCGTACATACACGCAATATTGTTCATATCTAAAACAGGTATCATATCTCGTATTAATTGGTCTTTTCTATCGTATAATCGTAAACCATAACATCTATATACAGATTTCATGATGCCCGCACCACCAGAAACTGCAGCAAATATTGGAAAAGTATCTATTGTGCCACGACCAGCAGCCCACCAAGAATTTGTTACAAATGAATTATTATCATATAAAACAGTTGCTTCAAATGTATTTGCTACAATATCTGTTCTAATTATTTCGATTTCTGTTTTACTGGTTGAAATTGGTATATTTGTACCTCTATAAAAGCCATTAAATGACGTAAAAAACATACCGCAGTTTCCTCTCTCTGAAAAACCAAATAATTTTTGATCTGATTTTACAAAACCGGATGTTATTTGAATTATTATATTTGTCTTTAATATATCCGTCCCTTTTATACCAGTATCGATATACTGTGTACCAGATGATTGAAGATATTCAACTGGTGTATACCCAAACCAACCCTGGAATGTATATCCATATTTATACGGTGTTTCTGGTAATAATACATCTTCACCAATTGTGCATGTTGAGTGAGTAAATGTGTTTTCATCAACAATCCAATCAATATCTATTGTTTCTGCATGTGTAAACCTACATATAAATATCGCGGTTAATATTAATACAAAAAGTTTCATTGTTATTTCCCTGATATGTTAAAAAATACCGCCACAGGAATTAGGCGGTTGGAGGTTCTAACAATTAGTACAAAATTGCACGCTTATTCAATATATTCACGCACTCCAACCAATAATAAAGTTGGAGGAATTTTACGTCATCCGCGACGTGTACTAAATGGGTTAGAAGCCCAACACAGAAACCCCTGTGCACAATAAATACTAAATTATAAGGTATAAAAATGCAAGCCCAGATTTATATTCTTTTATCTTTCGCATTACACCATTTATTCACTGGGCAATTGGTGCAATCGGGACGCAAGGCTTTACAGGTATAACGACCATGTAAAACCATTACATGATTTACAATCGCATGATATTTTTGTGGGATTATTTCGATTAATTTTGCTTCGACTTTTTCGGGGGTATTTTCACTATCACCAACCCATCCATACCGATGCGCATTACGGAAAACATGTGTATCAACACCGATATTTGGGGCGTTCCACAAAACATTCATAACAACATTTGCGGTCTTTTGCCCAATTCCACCCAGTTTCATTAATTCCGCGCGATTATGATATTTTTGTGGAAATTTATAATGAATATCGTCGCTGTTTTCGCCGTGTAATTGCGTTGCCAGTTTCATAATACTGGCCGCCTTGTTATTAAAGAATGAAATCACACGAATATGTTCTTTTAATTTATCAATACCCAATTCCAACATTTTATCCGGCGTTGGCGCAATACGAAAAAGTTCAGGCGTGACTTCGTTTACTTTTTTATCGGTTGCCTGGGCGGACAAAATAACCGCCACCGCAAAAGTAAATTCATTTGTGGAATATAATTCCGACCGGATATTCATATTCAATGTCTTTGGAACATTTTCAAAATAAATATCCGGTGTAAGAGTTATTTTCGATTTAGCCATTTACTTTTTCAATATTGATTGCGAAATTGTAATCTTCGATTTGTTTTTCGAATTGATTGGCATCGCCCATTTCCATTTCAACAATTAATGCGTCATGCATTATGCGCTTTTTGTGCGATTCGATTGCGTTATGTAAAGCGATATCGGCGCTGTATATCAATTTTATTCTGTCCGAAACATCTAAACCCGCCGCTTTGCGCGAATCTTGGATAAAACGAAGTGCATCGTTAACAAGGCCCTCTGCAATCAATTCGCTGTTGATTTCTGTATTCAAAACAACGACCGCGGTGTTATCTGGTAATGCCGCACCGCTTACACCATCTTTGACGGTTAAACGATTTTCAAATTCATCACCGTTTAATACATATTCGCCAACAATCAATTTATCGTTTTCGATTGTGTATTCGCCACGTTTTACAGATGGAATAATATCTTTCAATGCACCACCCAGGCGTGCGCCGATTTTTGGTGTGATTAAATATACAAATGAATCAGCCACCGATTTAATATCATCGACGAATTTAACATTTTTAACATTTAATTCATCCGCAATAATATCGGCATAATCAGACATTTCAACGCCGGCGATTGTTGCATCCGCCAATGGCAAACGGTTGCGCAATTTATATTGTTAACGCAATTGTTTTCCGGTTGATACAATCATTTGAACACGACGCATATCGTCCAGTATTTTTGTATCTGTGGCGCCTGCAATTGGCCAATCGGTCAAATGAACAGATTCTGCGCCAGTTAAATTTTTGTATATATTTTCCGATATAAATGGTGCAAACGGCGCCAAACATTTAGCAAATGTTTTCAACACATAATGCAATGTTTCAAACGCACTTACATCTTCATCCCAGAATCTGTCGCGATTACGACGTATGTACCAGTTATTTAATATATCAAGGAATCGAACAAATTCTTTGACTGCGATATCTGGTTTGTATTCATCCAATGCAGATGTCGTTGTTTTTATCAATTCGTTTAATTCAGCCAGGATATATTTATCCAACAAATTATCCGAACTTGGTTCATTTTCAACCGTGATATTGCCCGCATTCGCATAAAGTGTAAAGAAATGATACGCGTTCCAAAGTGGTGTTAATATTGTTTTAATTGTATCGTTAAATACCGCACCTTCTTTATCAACACCAACGCCTTCGGCTTTCATAAAATTGCTGCCCTGGATAAAAAGACGTATTGCGTCTGCGCCGTATTTTTCGATTTGTTCACTTGGGTCAACAAAGTTATGTAATGATTTTGAAAACTTTCTTTTTTGTTCGTCCAAAATCATACCGTTTGCAGACACTGTTTTAAATGCCGGTTTATCAAACAACGCAACAGCCATAACCATTAACGAATAAAACCAACCACGTGTTTGATCTTGACCTTCGATAATATAATCGGCTGGGAAATTCTTTTCAAATTTATCGGTGTTTTCAAATGGATAATGCAATTGTGCAAATGGCATTGAACCAGATTCAAACCAACAATCTAAAACGTCAGCAATACGATGCCAACCGTCTTTTTCTAACGCATCCAGTGTTGGGCGATGCAAATCATTGATTTGAACACCAAAGAAATCTTCTAATTCTTTGATTGAACCAAATATTTTATATTCGCCGTCCCGTTCCCAGATTGGTAATGGCACACCCCAGAATCGATTTCGTGAAATACCCCATGGTCGTGCATTTTCAATCCACGCCATAAAACGATTGCCTGCTGATGTCCATGTTGTTTGCGTTGACGTTATTTCAACCAAGCGGTCACGAATTTTTGGAACATCAATATACCATGCATCTGTTGCACGATAGATTAATTTTTCATGACTGCGCGGACCAAAAGGATAACTGTGTTTATGTTGGTCTTTTTTGACCAAGATACCGTTAGCCTTTAACCAATCGATAATTAACGGATTGGCTTCGAAAATATTCATACCCGCCCAATCTTTAACCGTCGAATCAAAATTACCATAATCATCAACGTTCAAAATAACCGGGAATTTTGCATCAACTGCCTTGGCTGCCAAATAGTCATCTTCGCCAAATGCCGGGGCAATATGAACAATACCGGTTCCGTCGCCATCACTTACATAATCTGCCGCGATTATTTGATGAAGCAGGGCGTCAGAATTTTCATAATAATTAAATATTGGTTTGTAATGAATACCAACCAAATCTTTACCCAATATGGTGCCAAGATTTTCACTTTCACCGAAAACTTTTTCATATGCTTTTAAACGCGATGCCGCCAGAACATAAACATTGCCGTCATTATGACGCATACGAACATATTCCATATTTGGATTAACCGCCAATGCAGAATTCGCAGGCAATGTCCATGGTGTTGTTGTCCATGCAATTGCACGGTCGCCATTTTCTAATTCAAACCAAACTGTCACTGTATCATCAACGATATCTTGGTATTCACTGGACGCTTCACTGTTTGATAAAACTGTGCCCAGTTTCCAATCGAACGGATTAACCTTGAAATCTTTATAAAGCAAACCACGTTCATATAATTGTTTTAATGCCCAAATCACAGATTCCATATAATTCTTATCCATGGTACGATAACCAAAAGCGTCCCCACCATCAACCCAACGACCAATGCGTTCAATATAACGCAACCATTCATTGGTATATGTCATAACATCGGCACGGCACATATCACAAAATGCAGCAATTCCGTCACTTGCGACAATATCTTTGGCGGATTTTCCTTGCTTTTTTTCAACACTATTTTCCGCAGGCAATCCGTGGCAATCCCAACCCAGTTCGCGAACAACATGTTTTCCGCGCATAGTTTGATAACGCGAAACCATATCTTTAATTGCCGATACACCCAAATGTCCCCAATGTGGCAGGCCATTTCCAAATGGTGGTCCATCATAGAAATTAAATGGTTCGCCCATTTTTGTTTTGTTCAGCGATTTATGAAATGTATCGTCTTCGCGCCAGAAATTTAAAACACTGTGTTCAATTTCTGAAAAATTAGCCTTTGGTTCTGTTTTTTTGTATGACATTTTATACCTTTTTTCATTAAAAAATGGCGCCTTACGCGCCCCAGCCACCGCCAAAGCGCAGTGCCATTTATTTAATAATAATTATTGTTTTTGTTTGCATGTTTATATATATACAATGAAACAGGCAAAAAATCAAGTTTTGGTTATGTATTTTTTCTATAAAATATTTTGACAAAATGCTTGACTTGTCAATTTTTGTATTTATAATAGGCATGTAAATAAATAAACCGAGGATACAAATGGAATACGAAATAAACAAAAAACGTGGTGAATTTGTAAATATTATTTTGTCTAGCACAATTGAATCAACACCAAACCAATCCGATGAAGGCGCAATGTATATTGTTGGCGAAGGCAAGACATTCATAATGATTCAATATAGTAAAAATAAAAATGCAACATGTGTTCGAATTATTGATAATTCTGGAAATTCTAAAAAATATCTGACTTTCAGTAATCCAGAAGATGCAAAATTTATTGATGACGCATGTAAAAAACGTTTGAAAGCACAAATCGATGAACAGGCAAAAATTGAACAAAAATTACGCCTTGAACGAAGATTAGAAAGAGAACAACGCAAAGCACAACAATTCAAATTACGATTTGGCTTAGATCATACAAAATAAAACGCTAAAGATTAAACAAATGTTCACTAATCACGATAAAATCAAAGAACAAATACTTTTTATGATAACAAACAGAAACATTGATTGTCTTGTTACAAGAAACACAAAATATCAACCATTTGGTGTTTCCACTGTAATGCAGTATAAATATTCTTTGCCAGGAATAGAAATTTTTTATAACAAGTGGTTTGTTGAAAATTACGAAGATGCATCAAAAATGAATCTGCCCGGATGCGAACATCATGACCAACTGGTTAAAGGTAGCGGTGTAAATGTATTGTCAAAAAAACTGGGATTAATCACATTTTATGGAAATGACGCACAAACAATTATCAACGCGTGTGAACATAACAATGATTTATATGAATTAATTTTTACAAACCCATTAAATTTTCAAAGATAAAAAAAATACCGGCAAATGCCGGTATTTTTTATGCACGCAATTTTGCGCCACATTTACTTTCTATATTTTTAATCACATTGTCTTGGATTTTTGCTAATTCATTTTCATCCATATTGTGATCCGGATAAATTGTAATTGTAAATGCGATTGATTTTTGACCATCACCCATATCAAACGAATCAAATATAACCGCATTTGCAATTGATGAATCTGATGCGATTGCCGTTGCAATCATTTTTTCAGATGCAAATTTTGAATCAACAACAAACGCAAAATCACGCGTTATCGGCATAAAGTCTGTGATTGGTGTTTTTGCATATTTTGGATTCTTTGGCAAATTATCAATATTTTCAACAATCGCAACAAAGACTTTTGTTTTTATATGCAATTGTTTTGCGATATTTGGATGCAATTGACCAAATTCACCCAAGACACGTTTGCCTTGGACAATTTTTCCATAAACATATGGATGTGCCCAAAGTGGTGGATTTGTTGAATCGATTGTATATTTCTGTGCACCCAATAATGATACCAGATCAGATTTGACGTCAAACACGTCAACATTGCGGTTGCGTTTTTGCCAATGTTTTTGTGATGTTTCGCCACAACGAATTATACAAAGTGATGTATGTTGTTCGCCTGGGTTTTCACCGTCAAATACCGTGCCAATTTCAAACATATTCAAATTTGAAAAACCACGTTTTTCATTGTTTGATACCGCAACCAATAAATTTTCCAGCAAATTATTGCGCATTGTATCCATATCAACAACAATAGGATTCGCAATTTTTATAATTGGTTTATCAAATAAAATGCTTTCCGTTTTTGAATTACCAAAACCAAACGAAGCACTTTCATTTAATCCACGATTTGCCAATTTTTGTTTCAAATCCAAATTCATTTCATTATGAATTGCTTTGATTGTATTTTGTGGCAAATCTTTTAATCCGATTTTTTCATAACCATAAATACGAATTAATTCAGAAACAATGTTTTCTGGGATAACAATATCGACACGTTGTGATGTTGGTGTAACAATCCAATTTTCACCATCAGATTTCACATCAAAATGTAATTTTTTCAAAATTTCCATTTGTGTCTTGTCATCCAACTTAATACCTGTTTTCTTTTCAAAAGTATTTGGATTATAAACAACCGGTTCTGGGGTATAAGATGTACGACCGGCAACATCAACATTAACAATTTCACCACCACATGCATCAATTATAATATGTGCAGCTTTTGATAATGCTTTTAATGTTCCATCTGGATCAATACCGCGTTCATAACGATATGATGAATCCGTTGATACACCATGTCTTTTCGCAGATTTACGAACAGACACAGGATTAAAATATGCAGATTCCAAAATGATATTCTTGGTTTCATTTGTCGTTGATGCGCGCATACCGCCAACAACCCCCGCCAGTGCCAATATACCGGCATCGTCGGTTATAACCAAACCTTTATCGCATAATTCGTGTTCGTTTCCAAAAAGGTCTGTAAATTTTTCACCATTTTTTGCCATACGAACGGTTATATCGCCAACAATTTCATCGCTGTCAAAACAATGCATTGGCTGTGCCAAATCATAGCAAATATAATTCGTTGCATCAATCGCCGCATTTTTCGGATTTATACCCGCAGATAACAAACACGATTGAATTGTTTTATCTGATGACGCCATTTTTATATTGTGAATTTCACAAAAGCGATATGTTGGACATGCATCATTTGCAATCAAATTAACCTTGCGTGTTCCCTTTACAGGCTTTAATTCATCAATTTTTTCATCAATAAATTCACCAGCACCCGCCGCACTTAAATCCAGCGCAATTCCACGTACCGACAAATAATCCGGACGATTTGGTGTGATTGATGTTTCAAATATCGCAGATGAAGATCCCGCCAGCGCACTTATTGGTTGACCAATAATTTCTTTTGTTTCATCTAATTCGACAATACCACTGTGATCATCACCAATACCAAGTTCTTTTGCGCTGCACATCATACCATTTGACATAACGCCACGCAATTTTCCTGGCTCAATAACAATATCGCCAATTTTACAACCCGGCAATGCCAACGCAGACACCAAACCAACACGTGCATTTGGCGCACCACATACAACCTGACGTAAATTACCCGTTCCATCATCAACCATTAATACATGCAAATGATCAGAATTTTCATGTGCTTTACATTCAACAATTTTTGCAGCAACTGGCAAAATTGGGGTATATAAATCTTCGACTTCAAGACCAATCGCATTTAATTTATCTGCGATATCTTGCGGGGACAATTCTGTCTTTAAGTATTGTTTTAACCAATTAATTGACCATTTCATTTTACAACCCCTATATTAAAATCCAGTATTTTTTAACCAACGAATATCGCCGTCATAGAATTTACGCAAATCGTTTAATCCATATTTTAACATTGCCATACGATCCCATCCGAAACCAAATGCAAAGCCTTGGTATTCATCTGGATTGATATTGCAATTTTTCAAAACATTTGGATGAACCATACCTGCGCCACCCATTTCCAGCCATTTACCAT
>CAMOXB010000017.1 GCA_946628805.1 uncultured Pseudomonadota bacterium | reverse complement strand
TTCATTCTTTCCATACTGTCAGCCAAAACAACACCAAATGGTATAAAGGAACCATCTTTGCCAACATAGAAACTGTTATTTTGTATACCTATTATCTTACTCATATTTTATCCTTTTTATTATTGGGGCAAAAAAACCGCGCCTTTTTCAAAGCGCGGTTATATTACCCGGCTTTGATTTAGCCTAACATTTTTGCGACTTCGTCTGCCAAATTGTCTTCGCGTTTTTGAATACCTTCGCCCAAGACATAGTATGCATAACCAGCCAATTTACCACCGTGTTCTGCAATAACATCTTTGACTTTCTTTGAAGGATCCATAACGAAAGGTTGTTCTTCCAAAACGGATTCGGCATACCATTTCTGGATACGGCCTTCGACCATTTTTTCAACAATGTTTTCAGGTTTTCCAGCAGTTGCGCCAGATTCAATGAAAACTTTCTTTTCGCGTTCGACAGATTTTGGATCAACGTCTGCAATTGTCATAAATTCAGGTTTATTTGCAGCGATATGCATTGCAATTTTGTTACCAATTTCATCAATGCGTGCATCGTCACCATTGATAGCAACGACTACACCGATTTGTCCCATACCTGGAACCAAAGCATTGTGAACATATGTATAAATATGATCACCATTAACTTTTGCAATACGGCGCAGGCTCATATTTTCACCAATTGTGGAAATAGTTGCCGCAATATCGTCTTTCACAGCATTCATTGTTGCATCGAAATCGCCAGCCAATTCCATTGCTTTTTGTGCAACGTTTGCAACCAAAGTTTGGAATTTGTCGTTTTTCGCAACAAAGTCTGTTTCTGCGTTCAATTCAACAACACAACCCATGTTGTCGCATTTAACAACAGTAACCAACCCAGATGCAGCAACACGACCTGCTTTTGATGCAGCTTTTACGATACCTTTTTTACGCAACCAATCGGCAGCGGCTTCGATATCGCCATTGTTTTCAACCAATGCTTTTTTGCAATCCATCATACCTGCGGAAGTTTTTTCACGCAGTTCTTGAATCAATTTTGCTGTTACTTCTGCCATTTGTTATTCCTTTCTTTATAATGTTTTATTATTTTGCTTCTGCTTTGTCAGCCAATTTGCTGCGGCGAACTTCGCGTGCTTCAGAAGTTTTTGATTTTTGTTTCGCTTCTTTAACTTTTACATCGTGTTCGTATTCTTCCGCGGCAGCCATTGCATTATCAGATGCTTCTTTTTTACCAGCAGCGCCACCCAATCTTTTTTCGATACCAGACAAGATTGCGTCAACGAACAAATCGCAATACAATTGTGTTGCACGTGATGCGTCATCGTTTCCTGGAACTGGGTAATCAACCAATTCTGGGTTTGCATTTGTATCACAGATAGCAATTGTTGGAATATCCAAATTTCTTGCTTCATGAACAGCATTCAATTCACGTGGAACGTCAATAACAATCATTGCTTGTGGAATGCCATGCATTTCCAAAATACCGCCGAAAATTTCACGTAATTTTGCGACTTCTTTTGTCATAACGCCAACTTCTTTCTTGGTTAATCCCAATTTGTCAGCATTGGCAATATCGTTTTCCATCTTTTTCAAACGACGAATGCTTTGTGAAACTGTTGTCCAGTTTGTCAACATACCACCCAACCAGCGATTGTTAACATAGTATTGACCGCAACGTTCGGCAGCATCTTTAACAATGTCTTTTGCTTGGTGTTTTGTTGCAACGAACAAGATTTTTCCACCAGCCGCAGCGATAGCTTCCAATGCAACCAAAGAACGGTGCAACAATGGTGCAGTCTTGTTCAAATTGATAATGTGAATTTTGTCTTTTACGCCATAAACATATGGTGTCATTAATGGATTCCAACGACGTGTGTGGTGTCCAAAATGAACGCCTGCTTCCATTAATTGTTTCATAGTAAATGTTGGCAATGCCATGATTTTATCCTTTGTTTTCTGTTGTTATCCTCGGAGATGGGTGTAAAAAACCAAACGAATTTGGACAGAAATTATACCCGTCACCTGTGTTCTTCGCGCAAGCGCGTGATTGCATATTAAACAAATTTTCCAGAAAAATCAAGTTTTTTATTAAAAATTATCGAACGCGTTCCAAAACATAAATGCCGTTTCTTAAATAATCAAATTTGCCAACGCTGTTTATCATTTTTTTATTAAAAATCCAGTTTTTACGTTTTTCCGCTAATTTTGTCATACGAATACCAAAAATGTCATCGTTTCCGCCGGCAAAGAACTGTGTTACAATTCGTCCCCCAGGATTCACATGTTCCATTAACGATAAAATAACAAATTCATAATTAAAACTTTGGACATAATCAAAAATATTAGACAAATGCATAAAATCATAAGATTTTGTTAATTTGCCCCCCATTTTACAAATGTCTGACAATATAAAATTATAAGGCGATTTTACACATTCGCGTAATTTATCATATTCAAATTGTGTTGGTAAAACCGCACCGTTTAACGATATTGATTTACGTGAAAAAATCTGAAAATCTTTAAGTGCATAAATATAATCATATTCTGTCTTTGGCAATTTATATAACACCCTGTCCATATTCTTAACATCCATCAAAGGCACAGAAATATTATATAAATCTTTTATGAAACGAATATAATCTTGATGATTTAGCGTATTTAATGCCAGGGTTTTTATATCCATTATACATTTTGCATTATAACTGATATCAAAAGTATCAACATTTTTTGCACCGTATAACGAACAAAACAACGGGTGATCGCCAGACCCCGCGACCACCAAAGCATCATCACATTTTTTTGGCATAAGGCGCATTGATTTGCGCAAATCTTCATTTGTGACAGTATATGCCTGGGAATATGTGCCGAAAATAGCATCGCGTACATCTTTTTTTGCAGTTTCATAATCTGGCACAAAATCCATAATCACCACCATTGGTTCAATTTGGTAAAGTTTTAACACAAAAATATACAATTGTCAAAAAAATCATGTAAAAAAAACACAACATATCTTTTGAATATGTTGTGTTGTATTTTTGGGGTTGATGCCCTATTCTGCATCTTTATTCAATTTATACATCAAATCGAAATTGTGAATATAACTGAATGATATACCGATTGATGTGTTTGACGCATAATCAATGGCACTGCGCGAATGTGCACGACGATATTTTACATATGGTCCCATCGTTAAATCACCCCAAACATTAGTATCCAAACGTGCCACCGCCAAGAAATCATATGACAAATCTTCTGGAACATATTGTGAATACGACAAATATTTACGATAATACCCATCGGACGAGAATTTTACACCTTCGCGTAATTTATAATCAATACGCCAACCGGCTTCAGCTGCGGACTTGCTGACTTTTTCATCTGAATATGTAAAATCATATTCATATACACCAACGACATATAAACTTTTGATAATATCATGATCAAACAATGCAAAACCTGCATTTGGGCGCAAGACATTTCGACGTGGATTGCCCGCAAATTCTGTTTCATATTGACCACGAACAATTGGCCCTAATTTAAAAGAATCAAAATCCCAGCACGCATACGCCATATCTGACGACAGCAATATTTTATCTGCACTTTCATCAACAGTTTTTTCACCGTCCAAGTTTGTAATTGTCTGTTTACCATATTCCATAAACAGCGAATTATCCCATTTGAAACGATCAAAGCCGTATTCCAGTGCGACATCAAAAACGCCTTTGATATTTTGTTGATCAGAAGCCTTTAATGCGGCAACTGATGAATTTTGATATTCTGCTGAATTTTTCATATCTGTTTTTGTCCAATCCAAACCAATACGGCGAACATTTAAATTAAATTTTGTTTCGTTTGGCGAATCATCAGCCAC
>CAMOXB010000016.1 GCA_946628805.1 uncultured Pseudomonadota bacterium | reverse complement strand
TCCATATATTTTGCAAATATGCACCATCGCCCAGTCGTAATAATAAAGTTTTAATTGCTTCGTGATATTTAATCCTGGAAATTTTTGTTCCATGTTTTCAAAATTTAACACAATACACATATCAATATCAGATTGTTTGTCATAAAATAATTGTGTTATAGAACCGAAAATAAATATATCTTTGATATCAGAATTCTTTATTGGCAAATCATATTCATTGCGAACGTAATCTATATATGCCCATGCAATTGATAATAACATATCGCGCACAACGGGGCGGATATTATCATTTTCATCCCATATTTTCTTATCAAGATTTTTATGTAATTTAATTTTCATTTTATTTATTGGTCTTTTTTAATATATAACACATTATTCGATAACGCCATGGAATTAATTTTAACGGTATTTCATTGCAAAATCTTATAAATGATAGTTTGTCATTATTTCGAATTGTGTTCATGATAATTTGTTGTGATATTTGTTTGAAATATTTTACCCAAAAATCATACGATAAATTATCATGATTTTCTTTATAATTTTCAATCACATCATTAATGTATAAATCATACGCGTGTTGTTTTATAATACCTGTCTTTTTTGTTAATGCCATGTCTTTTGCATTTGATAATATGTTTGTAACAAAAGCATGTTCGGATTTTGAAAATTCGTGAATAATATCTTTTTTAATACATATTTCAGATAAATCAGAAAAAGCATAATCCATAATATTATGTTTATTGAATATATACTTAAAGCGACATTTTTTATCAGATATATTTTGTACATCATCAGATAAAATACGTGAATTGAATTTTATAATATCGGCATTTGTAAAATATATTATATGTAATAAATTATCAATCGTATCTGGTGTTAATATGTCATCAGAATTTATTAATAATATATAATTACCACTTGCCTTGGTGATTATGTTTTTAATTATATCGTTGTTTGTTGTATCGTTTACAATTTTGAATCGATTATCATTAATAATAAATTGGTCAATATTTTTTATCGTGTTATTAACAACGAAACATTCCCAAGCATTATTAGTTTGCTGTAATAAAGATGTTATTGCAGATATATCGCAATTAGATTTTATAATAATACTTATCTTTATATCATTCATATTTATTTATAATAAAGGCTGGATCCAGTAACGGTTTGTGAATAATAGCAGGTTAATTTTGCATCTGCTGCATTTTCCGGGGTGGTAATATTATTTGGAACGTATACGTATGAACCCGTTGAATCTTCAAATTCGTTCATATAGCAATCTGCGATTGTATGAACATCCCATGTGTCCCATAATATTTTGCCGGTGCAATATGTATCTTCTTCGACAGTTGAACGCTCAATTGTCGCATTGTTTGGACATGTTTCGCATACTGTGTTTGCCAGACGACCTTGTTTATCAGTGCAATAATTAGACAAAATTTGATTTAATGCCGGTTTGTAATCATCAGGGGTTGCTGTTTTTTGAGTGTAAACATATGTGCCAGATGATGAATCGGTGCTTCGTGTTCGTGCATTATATTTAAAACTGTCTTTACCTGCAAAGAATGTGCGCAGATTTTCCATATGGACAGATTCTGATGTGCCGATGTTATAAGAATAGAAATCGGGTGTTTCAATGTTTCCTTTTTTCGTCATCCCCTTTAACCAATTTGTGCCCAATGTTGCCGTACCACAACGCGCCAAATATTGTCCGGATGGGCATACAGATAATTTTTTTGTTATGCGAGAACCAGTATCATGTTTATCAATAAAATAATCAGTAGACATTTTTTTGTCTTTTGATACGTAATTTACCGGTGTTTCTGGGGTGCTGCAGGCGTCAGTTGTATCGGCAGCAATTGCATAATCGGTACCCATGTGAAAGAAAAACACCATGGTTGCACTGAAAATTTTCCATAAAAAATTACCGAAATTATTCATTTTCCTTGCCTTGTGAAATATTCTATATTCTTTGCATTTTTTTCGCAAGGGAAAAATAAAAAGTGCTTGCTTTTGCGTGCGCCTTTTTTCTATAATTCCCAAAAGGATTTAAAAGGAGATTTATCATGAAATTATCAAAATTGTTGTTCGCATTTATTTGTGCGGCTTTTTCAATGACTGCAAATGCGGCAGATATAACAATTTATTATTCGCCAACATGTCCGCATTGCCATCATGCACGTGAATTCGTTGAAAATACATTGATATATGAATATAACGATTTAAAAGTTGTAAATGTTAATGTTATGGACGCGAATAATCGTTCTGAATTTTTCGATACACTTAAAAAATGTGGATATGAACGTGGTGGTGTTCCTGTTTTAGTTGTTGGTGAAAAATGTTTCCAAGGATATTCGGATAAAATGCAATCTGAATTGCGTGATGCCGTCGAATTTGATTTATCAGATGCGCAAAAGAAATCTGCATCGGAAAATCGTGCAGAAATGGAAAAAAATCGCGATGCATTTGTATCATCACACAGCGATCGTCAAAATGCCGTTTCGGAATCTAAAAAAAAAATAAATGATGAATCCGTAAAAATGTCAGATATCTTGTTATACGGATTTTTCGGATTGCTGTTGGTTTGTTTAGGAATAATAGTTTTCAAAAAACAAAAATAGGTAAATATCAATGTTTGATTTAACAATTCTTGATTACATTTATATTTTTATCATATTGGCATCAACTGTTTGGGCAACTATTCGTGGCGGTGTATATGAAACAATCGCAACTTTGTCATGGGTGGTGGCTGCAATATCTGCACGATTTGCATCACCATATTTAGATGGTTTATTACAAAAATGGTTTGATTTACCAGATTCAACGGTTGTCACATTGGTTGCATCATATTTTATAGTGTTCTTTGTGATATTGGTTGTTGTTGGTTTTATAAACCAAAAAATTCGTGAAAGAATCCAAGACAGTTTTCTGTCTGTAACTGATAGAACATTGGGTGTTGTATTCGGTATAATACGCAGTGTTATTGTTATGGGTTTTGTATATTGGGGAATGTTGTGGTATTATTCTGATATGCCACGTGGGTTGCCACGTTGGGTTGCTGATGCACGAACACGTCCGGTTATGCAATTAACCGCAGTCAAGATGGATGATTGGTTTTTCTTTGGAAATAGCAAATTGTTAAAACAAGACCTGGAACACGATCGCAATCAACATGGAAATTTAATCAATCCAATGGTTGAAAAAAAGAAAACGACAGATGCGGTTAAACCGGCAGAAACCGGATATAAATCATCAGAACGTGCGGCATTGGAAAATCAGTTGCTGCAAATCGAATCTGTTGCAAACGCAATTCAAGAACAAGAATAATCTGTGATGTTTTATGAATACAGTCCTGTTGAAAGACAGGGCTGTTTTTTTATAATTTTTATATGCAAAAATTTAAGGTATGCACGACAATTTTTATTCTTTATGAATTTGTGGTTATTACGATATTGCGAATACCAAATTTTTGCGGTGCGTTTTTTAATTTGAATTTTTGTAATATTGGAAATTTCAAATATCTTTTATTGTGTTTAATGCTGCCAACAATGTTTGGATTAATCGTATGGTGGATGCCGAAGAAAACAGAACCACAAAAATCAACATCAGACATATTGTTCGATATTATACCACCACAATATATAAAGCGTTTTATAATCGCAATGGTTATCGTTGGAATACGTAAATATGTAATGTCGCATCCGCGGGCGCGCGATTTTATGAACAATGTTAATTCAGTATTAAAGAAAAATGTGCGACAAAAATAACATTTTTAATGCTTTTTGGATCTTTGTTACATCTTGAATTGAAATGGGAAAAATAGGTTGAAAAAATAGTTCGTTTACGACATAATATAAAACATAGGCTTTTAATCATATAAAACAAGGTAAAAAATAAATGCCACAAAAGACACCAAAAGTATCAGTATTAACGCCGATTTATAACACAAATCCGCAACATTTGCGTGAATGTATTGAAAGTATATTAAATCAGACATTTACAGACTTTGAATTTTTGATTTTGAACGATAGTCCTGATAATAAAGAAATTGAAAAAATTGTTCTGGAATATGCAAAAAAAGATAAACGCATAAAATATTCCAAGAACGATAAAAATATGGGTATAACATCAAGCCGTAATAAATTGTTAAAAATGGCACGTGGTGAATATGTTGCAATTTTCGACCATGATGATATTTCCTTACCGAACCGCCTTGCCAGCGAAGTTGAATATTTGGACAATCATCCGCATATCGGTGTGGTTAGTGGCTGGCTGCAATATTTTGGTGATTCGTGTGATATATTAAAAAATCCAGAATATGATTTGTCAATAAGGATGTTTTTGACACAAACATGCAGTGTTGCGCATACTGCGGCGATGATACGTAAATCTGTATTGATTGATAATAATATAGAATACGAAGAATTTTACACCCCGGCGGAAGATTATCAATTGTGGGCGCGATTAATGGATGT
>CAMOXB010000015.1 GCA_946628805.1 uncultured Pseudomonadota bacterium | reverse complement strand
TTTTTATCAAAATCTGTTTTTGTTTTCAAATCATTAAACACAACATCTGTTTTCGTTGATGTTGCATCAACCACAGACCACGATTTTAATTTAACCGGTGCTTTATCAAAAACAACATCCATATGCCCCAGACCTTCGTTATCACGCAGATTCATTTTTAATGTAAATGTATTTTTATCAGATTTTGTTTCATAAACATTTATATCTGCATTTTGCAAATCAATATGTTTACGAACCAGAATACCAGCCGGGGTACTGGTTAACGGAACCGTGGTAATTTGATCCAAAGATTTATCATAAAAATATAAATCCTTGCCATCAGAAATTAATTGAATCGGCGCATTTTTATAATCCAATCTGACGCGTCCTGGGCGCAACATTGAAAAGTTTCCACGTTCGGTTTTACCATTTGATATTTGTGTAAAGCCACCATTTAATCCGGTTATGGAATTAAGGTATTTTTCCGCAGAACTTACCAATTTCTTATCAACATCCGCGTTTGCATTTACACAAAATAAAATTGATAAAAATATTAACATTAACTTTTTCATTTCTACATTCCCTTGAAAGCATTTATTACTTGGTCACGAACATTATCAATGCTGTCTTGGACAACCGCGCCCGCCGCACAAAGATGTCCACCACCACCGAAAGTTTCTGCGATTTTATTTATTGGGTTTTTACGCGAACGGAACGAAATACCAATTCGATCTTCCTTTTGTTCTTTTAACAAAACAACATATTGCACACCATGTATTTGCGCCAACAAAGACAAGACTAATTCGCCACGGCCATCTAATTTTTTATAATCATCATTTCGAATTGTTGCCAATGCCAAACGGCCCTTCATAAAAAATTCAGCATTTGATACAGCCTTGGATTCAACCAATACTGTCTTTTTATCTTTGTTATTCAAAAGATTAACCAAACGCGTCATATCGGCACCCGCATCAACCAGTTGCGCAGCATCAATTAAAACATCACTATGTCTAACAAACTTAAAATTGCCAGTATCTGTTATTATCGCCAACGTCAAAAGATCAATAATATCTTGATCAATATTAAATTTTGCCTTTCTTATAACATCATATATTATCTGGGATGTTGCCGCCTTTTCTTCGTCATCAAAACACAAATTGCCAATTATGTCGTCATTAAAATGATGATCGAATTCAATAACATAATCTGTGGCATTAACATATTTTTCAATTTCACCCAGATTTTTTCGTGTTCCATAATCGACCAATATACATAAATCATATTGGCTGCCTTCGGGAATATGTTGATGAAATTTTGCTTCGGCACGTAATGGAACATAATCCAGTGTGCGCGGAACATTACCATCAAACATAACCGTTGGTTTTTTCTGGAAATTCAATTCAATCAAACGCATCATCGCCAATGCAGAACACATTGAATCGCCATCTGGATTCTTATGCCCTGCAACAAGAATTGACTTTGCGTTTTGTATTTTTTCAATAAAAGTTTCAATTTTTTTCATCATAATGCAATATCTTCCAATGTAAATTGCGCGCTTACACGACCATTATATTCGTTTTCTTTTAATTTGCCCAACATCTTTATTGTAGTGTTTGTATTCGCATCGTCCAGTAAAAAATCACCAACCGGTGTTCCAACCAGATTAAATCCAACAAAAGCTAATTGTGCACCATTACTGCAACGAACCATACCGCGCAAATGTGCACCATTGCCCATAACAGTCGCAAATTTCAATACCGCACCACGCAACACCAATGTTGGTTCAGGATTTGATTGTCCAAACGGTGCCAAATCTGATAATTTTTGGACTAAATTCATATCTGCGCTGCCCGCATCAATTTGTGCATCAACAACGATTTCTGGGTTTTGTTTTACACCGCCAAATTGTTCATTAACAGATTTTTCCAAGAAATCACAAAAATCTTGTTCACGCGATGCGTCCAATGTAAACCCTGCCGCCGCGGCATGACCACCGCCTTCGGATAAAATTCCACGCGATAAGGCTTCGTGAATAATTTTACCCAAATCAATTTCAGGAATCGAACGGCCCGACCCATTAATTATTCCGTCCCCGCGCGTTGCGACACATGTTGGCAAATTATATTTATCTTTTAATCGACCGGCAATAATTCCCATAACGCCACCATGCCAATTATCACCACAAACAAAAAGACTGCATTTACCACTTTTGCAACATCTATCTGCAATATCAGACGCATCAATCATAATTGCATTTTGAATATCGATTCGTTCTTGATTCATATGATGCAATTTATTTGCCAAATCATTTGCAATCAACGGATTATCAGTCAACAACAATTCCAATGCAGGCGATGCAGAATCTAAACGTCCCGCGGCATTAAGACGTGGCCCCAGCGCAAATCCAACCGCATAAACAGATGGTGTTTTTATACCTGCCAAATCCATCAGTGTTCGCAGTCCTAAATTCTGGCGCAGTCCCATAACTTTCAGCCCAGTTGCCACAAACGCACGATTTAATTCAATCAACGGCATCGTATCGCATATGGTCCCCAGCGCAACAAAATCCATATAATTTAATAAATTAATTTGTTGTTTTGAATCATCGAAAAAGTTGCGATTTTTCAATTCACGATTCAAAGAAACTAATGTTAAAAACGCAACACCGACACCCGCCAAATACGCCAATCCCGATGTATCATCAGCGCGTTTTGGATTCACAACAGCATCTGCATTTGGCAATACAGCATCTGGCGAATGGTGGTCAGTAACAACAACTTTTAAGCCCAGTTCTTTTGCACGATCAACTTCTGCATTACCACTGATTCCACAATCAACGGTTATCATCAAACCAACGCCACTTTGCGCGATTTGTTCAACAGCCGCATTATTAAGCCCATACCCTTCGCCTTCGCGGGTTGGCAAATGCCAAGACACATCAACACCCAATTTTTGCAGATATTTTACAAACACCGCGGTTGACGTTATTCCATCAACATCATAGTCGCCATATATTGCAATTTTTTCATTATTGCATATTGCATCTGCAATAATATTTGTTGCACGATCCATATCTTGTAAGACCGACGGATCAGGCATATATTGTTTAATTGATGGATTAAGGAATCTTTCAACCGCATCATCACCAATAACACCACGTGATGCCAAAATATTTTTAACCAGATTTTGTGTATCTGCAAAATCTGAATTAAGATTAAAATCATCCGACACA
>CAMOXB010000014.1 GCA_946628805.1 uncultured Pseudomonadota bacterium | reverse complement strand
GATTTTTTGTTGTTTTTATCGTTTGTTAAATAATTTATAGCCAAACCACACGCTGCCGCAAAAACACTGCCTGCAACCAAAAGTGCAATTGCAACATTTCGAATATCTTTTAGATTTTCATTTATTTGTTCTTTTTCTATTGGTCCAAATTGTTCATCTGCCATACCAAATCCTTTTTATCTGTGATATTGTGTTTGATAGTTTATTATTGAATCTTGTCTTGCGGTTTCAATTTGTTTTATTTCTTTATACACCTGGTTATTGTCTTGCTTTCCACCTTTGTTAAAAGGTCCATGGCATAAAAGAACCATTTCCACCGTTAATAATGGCAAAAGAACAAAAAAAACTATATCTGGTGCAACAGATTCTATTTTGTCTTTCCATGGGTCATTACTTGTCTTGGTGTTTTTTCTTGTCATATTTTTATTCCCTACTTAAATTCTAATCCTTGGTCGGTGTAGTTTTCCGCAACGTCTTCCCAGTTTTCTTCGACACGAACAAATAAATGTAATCGTGCATTTACGCCCCATTGATCTTGGATATCAAGGCGCGCCGCCGTTCCAATTTTCTTTAATTGTTCACCGCCACGACCAACAACAATCTTTTTGTGTCCTTCGTTGCGAACCACAATTTTTTGATATATTTCCAGGACGCCTTCCGCGTCTTGTTCAACGCGTTCTGTCACAACATTAATATGATACGGTAATTCTTGGTGAATATATTTGTAAATTTTTTCACGTGTCAATTCCGCCAGATAAAGCATATCTGGCACATCAATTGCATCGTGCGATTCAAATAAATATGGTGATTCTGGCATAACCGCGGACAATGATTCCAGCATTTGTTCAACGCCATCGTTTTTCAATGCAGAAATCATAAATATTTCATTGAAATTCGCCATTTGCGAAAGTTCTGCAACCATAGGCAACAATGTTGTTTTTGGTATTGAATCAACCTTGTTCAATGCAACAAAAAGGTTTTTATGTTCGCGGATTTTTTCAATTAAATCACGAACCGTTTGGGTTATACCCTTGGCCGCGTCAATTACCAACAACACCGCATCCGCGTCGTCCAACGCAGACATCGCTGCACCGACCATAGCCCGATCCAATCGTCGTGATGGTTTGAATACACCTGGTGTATCCACAAATATTAACTGTTTATCACCAACCATTTTCACAGCGCGCAAGCGTGTTCGCGTGGTTTGAACCTTGTGCGAAACAATAGATACTTTGCGCCCCATAATTTGGTTCATCAATGTCGATTTGCCGGCATTTGTCGGTCCAATAATCGCAATAAATCCAGAATAAGTCTTTGTCATACCAAAACAATAGCACACAAATTTGAAAACACAACAAAAACCTTGAAAAAGCAAATAAATATATTAAAGTCTATTTTAGAGAGAGGACAGACATAAGGAAACATAAAATGCAACTTAGCGGTCCTGAAATTTTAAAACGCATGCAATTAAACAACCCACATAACCCAGGCTCATACGGTCGTCCAGATATTATTATCAAGCCTTTTGATGAAAGATGTCTGGGTTCTAACAGTTATGATTTACACCTTTCACCAAAAATGCGTGTATATAAAAACACAATCCCATACGGTATGGTGCCTGCGTTAAAATATACTCCTGCACACAAATACACTATGGAAGATTGGTTTGCTGGTATGTGTCGCGACAGATATGACCCACGTAACGATACTTATGAAAAATATTTAAAGGGCGATCCAGAATATGATTTTCGCAATCCAAAATTCTTAATCGACCCAACAAAATCTAACGAAACAATCGAATTTGAAATACCAGAAACAGGTGCCGTATTAAACCCGCAATTTGGATATCTGGCATCTACGGTTGAATATACGGAAACTTATAATTTGTTCCCTTATATTGATGGCAAATCCAGTTTGGGACGCAATTTTATATTAAATCATCACACCGCCGGTCGTGGTGACGATGGTTTTTGTGGAACATGGACTTTGGAAATTCGTGTATTATTCCCAACCGTTGTGTATCCATATATGCGTATAGGTCAAATATATTACGAAGAATTTACCGGCAATCGTAAACAATACAACGAAAATCCATCTAGCCATTATAACGGTCAAATTGGTCCAACCCCGGCTGCACCAGTTCCAGTTGATTGGTTCATTAAAGATTTAGCCGAAAATAAAAGATAAAAATATTTGACAAATAAAATATTTAGTCTATTATATTTATATAAATCAAACCAAAGGACAAAAATATGAAGAAAAATTTTGATATAAAAACATTATTTTCTTTAAAAACTTTGCCTGTTGCATTGTTGTTTGCATTGACAATGTCTGCATGCCAAACATTACACAAAAACACTGTTGTAATGGTCAAAGGCAACAAAGTGTTGATTAAAGATAATGAAACCAACGATGAACGCTTGATTGATTGCACAAAGAAAAGCAGCAAACATCCAAATTTACAAGCAGATTTGCCGTATTTCCATAAAGAAGACCCTGTTGAATTCAAACCTGCCAAAGGTTATACTTATGAAGGGTTTCGTGCATATCCTTTAGAAGGTTCTGAATTAAAATATAATGAAGACACAATTCAAATTCGTAAAGACCGCGAAAAAATCGCAGCCTTTAAAGCAGATACAATTCAACGTGTACGTTAATAAAAAAAGCCACAAAATGTGGCTTTTTTTATTTTAATTTTTTCGTCCATTCATTATCTGGGAAATTTTCACGCAACATTTTTGCATAACCGTTTGCCTGGTCTGGTAACCCAACCGCAGTATAACATTCGATCAAACGGAACATTGCTTCGGGTGTCATAACCGTTTCTTGTGCGGTTGCAACAATAGATTGCAAGCGCGATATCGCCGATGTCCAATTCTTGTTCTGCATATCATTGCGCGCCGCATACATAACTTTGCCTGCGATATAGTTTTTCAAGATAAGTATTTTATTTTCGGCATTTTTAGCATATTCGCTGTGTGGGAAACGCGCAACCAATTGCTGGAATTGCTGTAATGCAAATGCAGACATTTCCGGATCGCGGCGAACGTCGCTGACCTGGCGATAATAGCACATACCACGCAGATACATCATATATGGCACATCACGATGTCCGGGATGAAAACGCATATAACGATCAATTGCCAATATTGCACCTGCAAAATCTTTATCCAGATAACGTGAATAAGCCATCATAACCAGCGCATCTGCAGACCACGGATTTGACGGATGCTGAGATTCTGCCATTTGGAATAAATCTGCCGCTTTTTCATAATTTTTGTCGTTAAATTCTTTATAGGCTTCGGTATAAATATCATCCAATGGACGTTCAGGCTGAATCTTTTCGCCCCCGCCACAGCCATAAAGCAAAGGCATTAAACAAAACAATAAAACAATCTTTTTCATACTTGAAATCCTTTCGATATTCGCAGTATAATGAAACACGTTAAAAAATAAAAGCAAAAAATAGGTTTTATTATGAAATTAGGAAGAAATATATTCGGTGTTGGCGCAATGACGGGAATAAGTCGCATATTCGGATTCATACGCGATATGTTAATTGCACGCTTTTTGGGTGCGGGTCGTATGTCTGATATTTTCTTTGCAGCGTTCAAATTACCCAACCTGTTTCGCGATTTATTGGGCGAAGGCGCACTTTCCGCAATATTTATTCCGATGTATACAGATATGAAGAAAGACCAAGGTTTTGCAAAAAATGTCTTTTCGTGGCTAATGGTTATTTTATTAGGTCTGACAATCGTATTTGAAATATTTATGCCATTTGTTATTTGGTGTCTGGCACCTGGATTTTCCGAAGACCCTGGCAAAATGCAATTAACCGTAACAATTGCACGCATAATGTTTTTCTATGTTATCTTTATTTGTGGCGCGGCGTTTTTATCAGCCGTCCTTAACGCGCATTCACGTTTTCTTTTGGCAGCGTTTATGCCTGTAATGTTAAACATTATGTTAATTTGCGCATTGGCGGCATCTGTATTATATGGCAATCAATATATAATCTATGTAATGGCGGCGACAGTTGTTTTATCAGGTATAATACAATTCTTTGTTCTTTGGCAACGGATTCGTGCAAAGCATTTTGGATTACGCTTAATAATTCCGCATTGGAATAACCAGATTAAAAATATGTTCAAACGTTTTGGGGTCAGCCTGGTTGGTTCTGGGTTTTACCAAATAACCATTATAGTTGGGACTTTGGTTGCCAGTTGGCAATCTGGCGCGGTATCATGGCTTTATTATTCCGACCGTATGGTTCAATTACCGTTCGCGATGATTGGTTTAGCCGTTGGAACGGTTTTGATATCGTCTATTTCCAAGGCATTAACCGACGGTAATATGCGCAGTGTTTATTTACAACAGAATTCGTCTATGCGTCGTTCAATGATGTTGATTATTCCATGTATGGTTGGATTATTCGTATTAGCCGAACCTATTATTCGCATTTTATTCCAACATGGCGCATGGACACCGGAATCAACACATGCGGTTGCAATTGCGATAAAAATACAATGTCTGGTATTGCCAGCAATGCTTATCAGCCAGATTTACAGCAAAACCCTTTATGCGTCCCAGGACGTAAATACACCTGTACGAACCAGTGTGGTTTCATTGGGTGTTGCGACGGTAATTTATCTGGCACTGTTCCCTTTAATTGGATACCTGTCAATTCCGGTCGGCGTAGTGGTCAGCGGTTATGTCAAAAACTATCTTTTAGGACACGTATGTCGCAAACGCGGACTAATAAAGACCGACAAAAAGACATTAATCGCAATATTCACATTTACAGTTATCGCGACTGCGATGGGATACGCATTATCTATGTTTGATATTGCGAACATATTCATATTAGGGATTGCAATCGGTTTGTTTGGGATTTTGTATTTACCGACCGCATTTATTATCGACAGATTCTTGATAAAATAAATTTGCAAGACGGCCCCTTTTATGGTAAAATGTGGTTATAAGAAAAACCATAAAAGGAGTGAGAATATGAAAAAAATCGTATCTTTAACTGTGTTGACTGCGCTGGTTGCAGGCTGTATGGATTTCGGAACAAAAACCGATGTATCATATGGATATGGCGACCTGGGCGAAGAACAATTGGCACAACAACCACAATCTGAAAATTTGAATACTAACGCATATCTGATGGCGGCTGCACCAAAATATTATATTGGCAGTCCATATAAAATCCAAGATGTTCAATACATCCCTGGCGAAGATATGACATATAATCAAACTGGTATCGCCGGT
>CAMOXB010000013.1 GCA_946628805.1 uncultured Pseudomonadota bacterium | reverse complement strand
TTAAATCACCAATAAAAGTATTCGCAGTATCTTTTTGATATTGATAATACCCAGACGCCATCGCAATCCATTGTGCATTATCAACAAAACGATTTTGCAAACCAATACCAAAAATATTTAACCCAGAATCAGATTTTGAATCTGTTCCCAATGTTGAATCAGACCAATCTTTTAATTTAACTTTTGTTTTGTCGTATTGAACCATACCGATAATTGATAAAGTATCGGTTATACCATAACTGAAATCTTCTTTGACAACATATTGTGATGTTTCTGCTTTACCACTTAAATTTGCAATTCCCAACGGTAATTTTGGCGTAGGCACCGTTGCAGAATCGATATTATATACCGTTCCATTTAATATATCAAATTTGAAACTATTTGCCGCATATGAAAAATCAGTTACCGAACCAAATCGACCCTTTAATGGTTGAAAGAACGGATGTGCCAAGAAATATTTTCGTTCCTGGCTGGAATAAGATTTTTTTACAGATTTTGTCTGTTTTGTTGAAGATTTGTAATACCCAACATTATCATAGGATGTTTTTTGTGCCGGTTTATAATACACCGTTTGTGCAGGTTGTTGATTATAATAGAAATTGTTTGTTATAACATTTCGATAACCACCATTTTTACGACTGGTGCTGGTTGTTTTATATGAACTGGTACGTGTTTGTGCCGATGTTGTATATCCGGATTTACGGTATTCAGACGCATCTGCAGAAACAAACGGTATCAATGCAGCCAAAACAAACACAAGCGTATATTTTTTCATCAAAAAACTCCTTTCCATTTTCTGGTTAATTATATCATAAAAAAGCCCTGTAAAAAAGCCAAAAATATAAAATAAAACAAAAATTATAAAATGTGTCTTTTGCCACCGGCATCTGGGGCACTGACCACGCCTTCGTTTTCCATACGTTCAATCAAGGTTGCCGCCTTGTTATAACCGATACCTAATCTGCGTTGCAGATATGAAATTGTTGGTTTTTTATCACGCAATACAATTTCTTTGGCCTGTTCATAAAGATCATTTGATTGTGCGCCCTTGCCCATTGGCACACCCGGAATTGATGCGCCCATATCACCGGATTCTTCACTTGTAACACCATCTGCGTATTCTGGTTCACCCTGTTCGCGCAAGAAATCTGCGATACGATTAACTTCTTCATTATCAACCAATGCAGCGTGTATACGAACCGGTGCGCGACCTGCTTCACTGAACAACATATCACCTTGTGGTAATAATTGTTCCGCACCTTTTTCACCCAATGTAGTCATAGAATCGATACTGGAACGTGCCTGGAACGATATACGTGTTGGAAAATTCGCCTTGATAACACCGGTAATAACGTCCGCACTTGGACGCTGGGTCGCCATAACCAAATGAATTCCCGCAGCACGCGCTTTCTGTGCTAAACGTTGAACACACATTTCAACATCTTTGCGCGCGATAGTCATCAGGTCTGCAACCTCGTCAATAATAATGACAAGGTATGCCATATCTGACAAATCAACAGCCTTGGTTTCAAATTCAAATTCCCCGGTTTCAGGATCTGTTCCAACAACAACTTGTTCTGTTAACACTTCCCCACTTTCACGCAGTTTTGAAACTTTTTCATTATATTCACCGATATTACGCACACCCATTTTCTTTAACTTTTGGTATCTATCTTCCATATCACGTACCGACCATTTCAAAGCGTTTACCGCTTCGGTTGCATCGGTAACAACAGGTGTTATCAAATGTGGTATATTATCCCATGCGGCAAAATCAACCGCCTTTGGATCAACAATCATTAATTTGCATTTATCCGGTGTAAAATGATATACAATTGACGTAATAATCGATTGAACAAATACAGACTTACCAGACCCTGTACGTCCCGCAACCAACATATGCGGCATTTTTGCCAAATCATAATACATTGCTTCGCCACTGATATTAACACCCAATGCCAAAGGTATCGCATAACGCGAATTAACAAAAGACGGATTCGACATTAATGTTTGATAACGAACCGTTTTACGGTCAACATTAACCATTTCAATACCAATATATTGTGTGCCTGCAATTGGTGTAATACGAATTTTTTCTGTTGCCATTGCACGCGTCATATCACGCGCAGTATCTGTAACCTTGGCAATACGTGTCCCAGGTTCTGGTTCAAATTCATATTGGGTAACAATTGGACCAGGCTTTATACCGACAACCTTGCCATAGATTCCAAATTCTTCAAAGTGATCTTGCAACAAAACCGCCGTTTGTTTGAATTCTGTGGTAATAACATTTTTACCAAACAAGGATTTTTCCAACAATTCTGGTGGTGGCAATTCATATTCATGTGCCGTGGCTTCGCCATCAATTGTTGCAACAACACGTTTACGTGCAGCGCGACGACGCTTTGGCTTTTCATCAGGTTCTTCTTCGACCTCTTCTTCATCATCTTCTTCGATTTCTTCTTCGGCTTCATCAATTTCTGGTTCAACCGGTGTAATTAAATGGAATACAGACAATAACCATTTAACACTGTTGACCGTAAAGACAAATGCAGTTTTGACGTGCGACCATTTTATATGTAATAAAATTCCAGACATAACCAAGAATAATCCGAACAATATAATTCCAATTGGCAAAGAAAACATTGACAGCATTGGCGCAATATCTGCCCCGACAATCGCACCAGCAATTCCACCAAAACTTTTATCTGGCCACATTAAACCCAATGCGCCACACCCAATACAAAGCGTTA
>CAMOXB010000012.1 GCA_946628805.1 uncultured Pseudomonadota bacterium | reverse complement strand
TCAAGTTTTTATACCCGTCGGCTTCTTCAATTGGATTCAGATTTTCGCGTTGCACATTTTCAATCAATGCGATTTCCATAGCATTTTTGTCATCCAAAGTCTTTACCAATGCCGGAATTTCTCTTAATCCTGCCATTTTTGATGCACGATAACGACGTTCGCCGGCAACAATTTCATAAAGATATGGTTTGTTTTTGACTGCGCGGATTATAATTGGAACTAATACGCCCTTTTCCCGGATTGATTCTGCCAAATCGTTCAGTTCGTTTTCGTCAAAGACTTTTCGTGGCTGGTCTGGGGTTGGGCTGATTTGAACAATTGGAATTTGTTTTACGACAACGCGTTCAACGCCGCTTAATACCGAAATGTCCGGGGCAATCCCCATTTCTTCATTTAATTGTGCTAATGATTTACCTAAAAATTTCGATGTCATTTTTATATCCTTTGTTCAAGTGCATTAACAACTTCGGTTGCGACGCGTAAATATGCCTGGGCGCCGGTTGATTTGAAATCATAGAATAATGCCGGTTTGCCGTGGCTGGGTGCTTCGGAAACACGAACGTTGCGCGGAACAACAGTCTTGAATACTTTGTCGCCAAATGTGTTGCGAACGTCCATTTCGACCGCGCGTGTCAGCCCCAGTTTTTTGTCGTACATTGTTAATACCATACCCAATACGTCCAAGTTCGGATTCCATTTTTCGCGTATTGCACGTATGGTTGATAAAAGATGTTGGACGCCTTCCAATGCAAAGAATTCGCATTGCAGCGGTATAATCACATAATCCGATGCAGACAACGCGTTTATTGTTAACATACCTAAATTTGGCGGACAATCAATCAGTATATAATCATAGATATCATCAATTGCCTTTAACGCATCGCGCAGGCGATATTCGCGGTTATCCAAATCCAGCATATCTAATTCTGCGCCTGCCAGTTTTGCAGATGCTGGCAATAAATGCATATTTGGAACGGCGGTTGTTAAAATATTTTCGGCAATTCCGGCGGTTCCCATTAATACGCCATATACACTCTGTTTATGTGATGCACGAACAAAGCCCAGTCCGGTGCCAGCGTTTCCTTGGGAATCCAGGTCGATTAACAAAACACGCTTTTTAATTGCCGCCAATGATGCGGCGATATTAATCGCAGTTGTGGTTTTTCCAACCCCGCCCTTTTGATTTGCAAATGAAATTATTTTCGCCATTTTCAACTTTCCTTTTGATGAAAAACAGCATAAAAAATAATAAAAAGATAGTCAATATAAATATTAAAATTGGCTTTTATCAATATGTTATTAATTATTTCATATGAAATAAATGGCTTATTTTACATTAAATATTGATATAATATATCCGTCGCCAGTTTCAGATTTGTATAATTTATAGTCGAATTTATACCGGCTTTTTGCAGTGTTGATTTCGGATTCAATTTCCCGGCCTTTTAATAAAAAAAGCCGGCATTTTGTTTTGTGTGTGTAATCTAAAATTTTAATTAATGGTGCAAATGCGCGTGCGGTGAATACAAAATTGCCGGCATTTACCGGTGTTTTTGCAAGGAAATTTTCGATTCGATCGTTAACAATGGTCAGGTTTGGTAAATCCAGTTCGTTTTTCAAGGCCTCTAAAAATCGTGCTTTTTTGCCAATTGATTCGGTGCATGTTACATTCCAACCCAAAATTGCCAATACGACGCCCGGAAATCCAGCCCCACTGCCCAGGTCGATTATATTTACATTGTGTGGTAAATATTGTGCCAGTTGTGCGCTGTCGCGGATGTGACGATTTTGGACGTCGTTTAATGTGCTGGGCGCGACCAGGTTCATTTTTTCCGACCATTCTTTCAGCAATTTTTCGTAAATGATAAATTTTTCTTCTATTTTCATAATATTTATTCTAACATATTTTATTATGAAAGGAATTAAAAGTTTTTATACAGGACCGTTTTTAATTGCGGTTATAATTTTTTGCTCGGTATTACTGGGGCAAAAGGTTGTTGAATTTGGAAAAAATCAGTCGGGGCAGGGCATGTTTGTTGAAGATACGGATTTTGGTTCGTTCTTGGCGGCACAGCATGCGATTTACGTTAATGATTTTGAAAATGCGTCGCGTATGATTGCCGATGTCAAGGCCGACAATAAAAATATCGCATCAATTAAAAACCTGACCGAATTTTTTAGTGGTAAAATGCCAACAAATGCAAAGACTTTTAAAGATTCCAAGGATATTGTTGAACGTTTAATTTATGATGCATATTTGTTGCAAAATAATGATTGGAAATCGGTCTATAAACGTCATAACAAGGATGAATCTGTTTTGGCGGCGCCAATTCGAATCTTTTCGGGGTCCCAGACGAAAAACCCAAAAGATACGGCGAAATTTATTGATTCGTTAAAGGCAGACAAGAATTGGAAATCATTTGTTCGTGGACAAATCGCGGTATTAAACAATGATATTGATACAGCGGCGAAAGAATTTGCCAATGTGCATCCTGAATTTATGAACGTAAATGATTATCTTTATTTGATGTCGTTTTATCGCGAAAACGAAATGTTCGAAGATATGGAAATCTTGCGCGATGATTTTATGGCCAAGGTCGGCGGTATGTATATGCTGAATTACGATGATATTCTAGATTGGTCAAATTATGCGGGATATAAAAATAATCTGGTGTTCAGTATTGTTCAGACTGTATCACATACCCAGATAATGATTTACACAGATTTATCGTTGATGTTTTTACGCTTTGCCCAGATTATATCGGACGGAACAAATATGGACGCGATAAATTATTATATGGGACAATATTATTTCTTTAATGCAGGGGATTATGAAAAGTGCTTTAACGCGATATCAAAATCCAGTCCGATGTATTTGTTTGGTCAATTAAAAATCGCAGAAAAAAATAATGATATGCGTGCGATAAAGAAAATCGTGCGTCAAAACCCATTATTTGTGCCGGCTGTTCAAATTGTATTGCGTGATGCAATCAGAAAGGGCGACCGTTCATACGCATTATCGGTTATAAATCG
>CAMOXB010000011.1 GCA_946628805.1 uncultured Pseudomonadota bacterium | reverse complement strand
TGATACTTCATACAATTCTTTGTGCAAAGCGGGTCAATGCAGAACATTAGAAGGCGAATGTGTATCCTGTCCTGCGGGAAGATATTGTGATGGAACAAAACAGTTATGGTGTGATAAATATAGTGAAAGCGGCAATTTAGATCCTGATACAGTTGCTCCATTGTGTCCAGTGAATACATATTCAGACGGTGGAAAGACCGGTTGTACATCTTGTGGAATTGGATATACAACAGGAAACAGTGGACCGATTGTCACGGATTCCGAAGGTAATGTTTCGGGTGATAGATTGTGTCTGGCATTTGATGATGAAAGCGGTCTGGGCTATGGTTGTACTTCGTCACGTGCGTGTCAAATGGTTACACCACATTTGTGCCATGATAAGTGTTCGTGTGATATATCCGATAAAATTGATTCTATAATAAGAGAAAAATCGAAAGGTTTATTGCTTGGTTGTGGAATACCAGAGCCAGTGGCCAATAATCTTATTGATGTGGGAGTTGGTGTTAATAAATTTAAAGAAATTGTACAAAATAATAAAAAATTATCACGTTGTCTTTGCACTACATCGTTTGGTTTGGGGGATAATGTGACGACTGTGAAAACGTATTCCGATGTTGTTGATGTCGTTAAGCCAAAAAAGTCAACAAGCGAATAGTTTTAAAGTATTTAAAAATTGACATTTCGGATTTTTTGGTATAAAATTCGCGGGCACGATTGGAAAATCGTGTGAATCTGGTGAAAATAATAAACTAAGCCTGATGGAGTATAAAAATGATTGAAAAAAACTGGATGACTTTGATTAAGCCAAAAAAATTGAATATCAAAGTCGATGAAAAAAATCCTAATATTGCAACTTTGATTGCGGAACCATTGGAAAAAGGTTTCGGTTTGACACTGGGCACTGCGTTGCGTCGTGTTTTGTTGTCGTCTTTGCAAGGTTGCGCGCCAATTTATGTTAAAATTGACGGTGTTCAACACGAATTCAGCAGCATCAGTGGCGTTCACGAAGATGTCACAGATATCTTGTTGAATTTAAAAGGTGTTTATTTTAAAGCATTAACCGAAGGTCAACACAAGGCGACTTTGAAAGTAAAAGGTCCTGCAGTTGTCACAGCTGGTATGATTGAAACATCCAGCAATGTCGAAGTTATGAACAAAGATGCAGAAATCTGCACATTGGATAACGGCGCATCTTTGGATATGGAAATTACACTTGCATCAGGCCGTGGTTATGTTCCGGCATCTGTTAATGCGGCTGATTTGCCTTTGGGCACAATTCCTGTGGATTCAATTTATTCACCAATTTTGAATGTTGCATCCGCTGTTTCACAAACACGTGTTGGTCAATCAACAGATTATGACAAATTGGAATTGACAGTTAAAACAAATGGTTCTGTTACCCCAGAAGATGCAATCGCATTTGCTGCGCGTATTTTGACAGACCAATTGACAGTCTTTATCAATTTCGAAGATCCAACACAAACAAACGTTGCGTCTGATGATGAAAAAGCAAAAGATGTTTTGCCATTTGATGCAAAATTGTTGAAACATGTTGATGAATTGGAATTGTCTGTTCGTGCAACAAATTGCTTGAAAAATGACAAGATTAATTGGTTGGGCGAATTGGTTCAAAAGACTGAAAATGACATGTTGAAAACACCTAATTTCGGTCGTAAATCTTTGAACGAAATCAAAGTCCAATTGGAAGCAATGGGATTGTCATTAGGTATGGAAGTCCCAGGATGGCCACCTGAAAATATTGCGGAATTGGCAAAAAAATACGAAGACCCTTACAAATAAATTAAATTCTGTGGGTGCTTGTCGCGATTGTCGTTTTTTATGTAGGTCAACTACACTGCAAAACGTCAATCGCTTCCAATCATCTCACATAATTTAATTTCTTGCATTGCTAGGAGTTTGTTCTACAATTGCAAAAACAAAATTCCACATCTCAGAAAGAAATTTTTGGTTGTGGTGTCTCGATAAATCCCCGGAAAATCTGGGGCAGAAAACAAAAGGAGTAATCAATGAGACATATGAAAGCAGGTCGTACTTTCAATCGCGACACAAATGCACGCAAAGCCATGTTTATTGGTTTGGCAAAAAATTTGATTGAAAAAGAACAAATTAAAACAACATTACCAAAAGCAAAAGATTTGCGCAGCGTCGTTGAAAAATTGATTACCCGCGCAAAAGTTGACACTGTTGCTAATCGTCGTTTGACTGCATCAGAATTAGGAAATAATTCTGATAAATCAGTTAAAAAATTGTTTGCTGTTTTGGGACCACGTTATGCAAAACGCCCTGGTGGTTATACACGCGTTTTGAAAGCGGGCTTCCGTTATGGCGACGCCGCGCCAATGGCGATTATCGAATTGGTTGATCGTGACGAAAATGCAAAGAAAGCTGCACCAAAAACAGTTGCAGTTGAAAATGCAGAACCTGTCGCAAAAGAAGCAACAGAAACAAAAGCAGCCAAAGCACCAAAAGCAACAACAAAAGTTGCCGCAGAAAAGAAAGCCGCATCACCAAAAGCAAGCGGTGCAAAAAAAGCGGTTGCTGTTAAACGTCGCGCAACAGGTAAATAATTTTTTATTGAAACCTGATATTAAAAAATCGTCCAATTGGGCGATTTTTTGTTTTTTTTATTATTGCGCAGTTTGGGTGTTTATGATAAAATTACCACAAAGGTACAAGGAGATTTTTATGCGTAAACGTGTGTTTTTGACATTGGTTCTGTCATTGTGTATGGCGAATTTTGGGGCTTTTGCGGCAAATCCGCGTGGCAATGCGCGTGGTGTGGCGGCGGCAAATAATGCCCAAAGTGCCACAGCGTCATCGACGGTTTCGGCGCGTGCGGCAACACGTAATACTGCCGCGGTTGCACCAAAAACAAATACAGCACCTGTGTCAGCGCGTGCGGCGGTTCGTAATACACCAAAAGTTGCAGCCACTGCATCTGCTGCATCACCAGTCAAAGCGGCACGTGCAGCATCAACGCAAAAGGTTATTAACAATGGAACCAAGGTTGCAACTGCGGCAACAAATACAGTGATTGACCAAGAATGTCAGAATGCCTTTTACGGATGTATGGATTCGTTCTGTATGATTGATAATGCGTCGGGTGGACGTTGTCAATGCAGCAACAGAAATGCCGAATTAACATCTGTTATGGACGATATCGCAAAATTAGACGAACAAAGTTATTTGATGGCAACCGAAGGTGTTGAACGTATCCAAATGGGTGAAAGTGCAGATCAAATTATTGCACGTGCCAAGGCTGCGGGTGACCAGGCGGTTGGCAAAACACCAACAACATCAAATGCGGCAAATAACCAAAAGAAAGTTCGGACGCTGGATTTGTCTGCGTGGAACACAAATATTTTCAGCGAAGATGAAGATATCTTTGATGATGTTGATGTAAGTGTTGATGCGTCTGCGGTTTCGGACGCATTAAGCAAAACAGGTGATGCGTTATATACAGATGCTGCAAAAATGTGTATTGCACAAATGCCGGCAAAATGTAATGCATCGGTTAAAATGTTGCAAAGTGTTTATGCACAAAAGATTAAATCAGACTGTATCGCGTTTGAAAACAGTTTGAAACAGCAAAAAATTGCCAGCACACAAAAATTACAAGCTGCAGAAAAGGCTTTGCGTGATGCGGCATTGGATGAATTCAAAGACAAGAATAAATATAGTCTTGGTGGATGTGTTCAAGAATATGCACGTTGTATGCAAAATGAATGCGGTGATGATTATTCAAAATGTATAACTTTGTCAGCCCAGGAAAATATGATGGGTGGCGCGGGTAAAGTCAAAGACAGAACAATCAATGGCGTTGTTCCAATCGTTTTGTCTGGTTCAACAATGAATCAATTGTTGTCCAAGAAAACAATCTGTGATGACGAAGTTTTGGTTCATTGCGAAAACTATCGCGCCCAGGTTTGGGATAAATATATCGAAGGTGCAGCAACCGCATTAAAATCTGCGGAATTAAATGCCGAAGATGATGCGCGTCAAAACTGTATTAAAAATGTTGCAGACTGTTTCCGTAATTCATGTGCCACACAATGGAATCCAGAATCAGACGCAAAAAATTATGATATGTGTTTGTCCGAACCAATGTTGTTGTATGATTCATGCAAAATTCGTGTAGAATCTTGCATTGTTGCAACGGGTGGATCTGTATCAGACGCGCAAAATAGAACAACTTTGAAAAAATCACGTTTGTGGATGGGGGTTGAATCAATGTTGGCAGCATTGCGTGTTGATGCATGTACAAAAGAAGTCAAGGCGGGTATCGAAGCAATCTGTGGCAAAGATTTTTCGTACTGTGTTGGATTGAATCCGGGTTCAATTGCGGATTTGTTGCCAACCGACACATTGACGGCGTGTAAAGAAGAAAACAAAGACGACCCTGATAAAATTTATAAATACATATCCGATATAGCCCAGGGTTATGCATTACAAATCAATGATGCGTTATATGCGCGTTGTGAAAATGCAGCCAAGGAAGCAATGATTTCCGTTTGTGGGAATTCTGAAAATTGTGAATCATTGGATTTGGGTAATATTTCATTTGATGGTTTGTTAAAAGTTCAATTGTGTGGAAAAGATAAAGAGAGTGATGAAAAAGAAACGTGTAGCGATTCTGCAAATGATTTTTCTCAAAGTGCTATCGTTATGGGACGTGTTACACCACATATAGTTAATCGTTTTAATGTAAACGGTATCGAATATACAAAATTAGATGCAGCTGGTAAAAAGTTACCTGCAGATAAATATACAAAATTAGGTAAAGATGCTAAAAAGTCAACTGCAAACGACGCAACATATGGTTTTTATTACGATGCAACCCTTAATGACCTTAAGGGTGATTATGCGACCCCAGGTGATCCACAAATAAAAGCTATTATAAGCGGGTTAAATAATTTGTTAAAAACAAAAATTGAAACCATGAAACAGAATAAAGTCGTTAAAGATTGTATGGAAGGTAAAGATGTCACCGGTTTCCGTTCTGAAGGTAATAAAGATAAAACAGGCAATTCAGTAGTAAGCCGTAACAAAATTAACAATGGAAAAGATGCTGGTAATGAATATACCCAAGATGCGATATTTACAAATCTGTTGAATTCTTATACACAAACATTAGCAGATAAGACTTTGGCATTATTAAGACAAAGATATGCCCAAGCAGAAAAAGACTTGCAACCACAATTGGATGCCGCAACAGACAAGATTTCAGAACGTCTTGCTTCTATTGAAGGACTTGAAGCAGAAGCAGTACATCAACAAAATGAAAACAATTGTGCGCTGTTTGCTTTGGATAAGAATATGGAAACAAATAATCATAATTGTAACTGTGGTGATGATGATGTAAATTTCAGTTTACCGTATCCAGCTGCAAACTCTAAATTATCAGAATCAGATACGCGTGCTACCTCTGGTCGTTGTAATGGTTATGCGAGAGATCCGAAAAACAAGCAAAATATCAAGATGTGTGGTTGTTACCGTAAGTGGGATGGTTTTTGTCAGCCAGGTGATAGATGGTTCTTTAAAACAGGTGAAGGACGTAACTATAACGGTCAATTGTTAAAACATACAACATATGCATATGATCGTGCAACTAGTACATGTACATTAACGACAAGAGATTATAAATGTACAAATTATTTATCCCCATATTGTTGGTCATGGGACGAAACAGGCGTTGTATCTGGAACCCCAGAAGTAAGAAAAATGCCAACCCTTAATAAAGAAGATGTTATAGACAAATATAAAGATGAAAATGTTAATAATGATAATGATAATGAATAAAAACAACCGCCCAATCGGGCGGTGTTTTTTTTTGAAACATATTGATTCCGCCCTGGTGTCGGTGTGGTGAAATGCTTGGAACTGCAATACGTCAAAAGTTCAATGTCATTGCGAGCGTCAGCGTGGCAATGATTCCAGATACCAGGTTCCGCCCCCCAAGGGGAGGGGGACCCGCATGGCGAAGTCTCGGCGTAGCGGAAGCGAAGACGGATGGCGGGGGTATTCTGGATTGTTCGTATTTGTTGAACGTCTGGAAATTAACCCCCATCCCGTCCGCTTTCGCTTCGCTACAGCGAGA
>CAMOXB010000010.1 GCA_946628805.1 uncultured Pseudomonadota bacterium | reverse complement strand
TCACGTCATAAAACAACATCTACAAATGATGGCGATGATTTCTATGATTAAAGGCATAAAATGTTCGGAATAAGTTGGACCGAATTTTTATTAATATTATTGGTCGCAATTTGTGTTGTGCCGGCAAAATATTGGCCTGACGTTGCAAAATTTATGGCGCGTATTTTTAAATTTATTCGCGAATTAATTTGGAAATTAACGGATTTTTCGGAAAATTTACAACAAAGAATTGATTTGGAAAAACCAATTGATGATTTAATTGAAAACGCAACAAATGATATATTTGGCGATACAATCAAAAGAAAACCAAAACGGAAATCAAAAAAATGAAAATGACATTGATGCAACATTTTTCTGAATTACGTCGTCGTATTTTATGGACACTTTTGGTGTTTGTTTTTGGTTTTGTGTTTGGCTGGTGCGTATCAGATTGGGTTGAATTGTTTTTAAGTACGCCATTGATAAATGTTTGGGATAATGCAGCGTTGCTTTATAATGAAATCAGTGATGGTTTGATGATACGTTTTTCATTGGCGACATTGGTTGCATTGATTATAACGATACCTGTTTTGTTATGGAATATATGGGCGTATGTCGCGCCAGGATTGCATAAAAACGAACGTCAGTTTTTGATGCCTATATTTTTATTTTCGCCATTATTATTTATTATGGGGGCGGCATTTGCTTTTTTTGTTTTATTCCCATTGGTTTTCAAATTTTTTATTGAATTAAATGAATCTGCATCAATTCCAACAGTATTGTTGCCATCAGTGCGTGGATATTTAGTATTTGCGATTGATATGTTAAAGATATTTGGAATAACATTTCAATTACCGTTGGTTTTGATTGGTTTGAACAGAATAGGGCTTCTTTCCAAGCAAAGTGCGATTAAAAGTCGTCGTTATGTAATAATTGGTGTATTTATATTGGCGGCGATGTTAACGCCACCCGATGTTTTGTCCCAGGTTTTATTGGCAATACCGATGTTATTGCTTTTTGAAATCAGTCTGCTTTTTATGCGCAATCAAGACCGTTAAGTGTTTTGTTTTACGGCGATTTTATGATATAATTCAAAATGTGAGAATGTATAAAAATTTCTTTATTGCGACGTTGTGCTGCGCAATTGGACTTTGCGCATGTGATTTACAGCCAAAAATTGCATCGATTCCAGACGATATCGGTATGTTTATCAATGAAAGATATCCGGCATTATTGGCAGATCCATATAAACAGCCTGAAATTTATAATTCGGCGGTTACAGACTATGGCGTTTATGCATCGCCTGAACTGTACGGTTCGGCAAATATCGATGATTACGTTTTATATGCCAGTGTTGATGATTATGTTCTGGTTCCTGATGAAACAAAAACTGAAACAGAAGATGACTATATTGTTGTGCCACTTTATGGGACGCCAACATATGATATAACACCACAGATACAATCAAAATCAGGTGAAATAATTGTTGCACGTGGTGATACGCTTTATTCATTGGCGCGCAAGAATAATATGACGGTATCGGAATTGGCACAAATAAATAATCTGCATGAACCATATACTTTATCCGTTGGTCAAAGATTAAATACGTCGCGCGGCGCAACACGTGTTCCAAATGTCATTGCGAAAGGAACGGTTAAAACGCCAGTTGTGGCAAATACAACAACGCGTGTCAATTTGTCTGAAATAACCGTTGCGCCGGGGGATACACTGTATTCAATTTCACGTAAATATGAAATTCCTGTTAACGATTTGGCGGTTATGAATAAATTGTCGCACCCGTTTACGCTTTCGGTTGGTCAAAAATTAAAAGTTCCAAAATTAGATAATGTAAAAACTGTTTCGGTAAATGAAGTTAAAAAAGAATCAAATAAAGTTATTACGCCTGCGAAAAAAACAACAGGTGCGAAAACAGATGTAAAGGTTGCAAAAAATGATGTTGTTCAATCAAAATCACATAATAAAAATGCAACCGCGCAACCGAAACAAAAAATATCATCAAATCCGAAACAGAAATTGCCACAAATAACGGCGCGTTCTGCATCAAAGTTTTCGTGGCCACTGCGGGGTAAAATATTGTCTGCATATGGTGCAAAAAGTAATGGTCTGTTTAATGATGGTATTAATATTGCGGCGTCAATCGGTGCAACGGTCAAGGCTGCGGAAAACGGTGTCGTTGCGTATGCCGGAAACGAAGTCAAGGGTATGGGTAATTTAATTATTATTCAACATAGTGATGGTTGGATGACGATTTATGCACATTTGGATTCAATGTCTGTGAAACGCGGAAATCGTGTTAGTGTCGGAACGCCAATCGGTCGTGCCGGTAAAACAGGCAAGGTTGATCAACCGCAACTTCACTTTGAAATTCGCAAGGGAACAAAAGCATACAACCCAACACAATATCTGAAGAAATAGAGGAAAAATAATGAAAAAATTATTAACAATAATTGTTGGACTTTTACCATTTATGGCATTTGCGGATGAAACAGATGTTGTTAAAAATGCAGAACAAATATTTGCTGCAACACAAATTACGTGTTCTGGAATTTCGGATGAAATAGGGCGTGTTGCAAATATATCAACGGCTAATACTGCGGTGACTGCGGTTGGAACGGTTGCGGCAACTG
>CAMOXB010000009.1 GCA_946628805.1 uncultured Pseudomonadota bacterium | reverse complement strand
TCAATAAAAATATTTTTTGCTTTGACATAGACCACCAAAATATTCTATCATTTCATTAGACATATAAGAGAGAAAGGTCAAGGCGATGAAAAAATTTGCTTTATTTACCAGTATATTGGCATTATGTGCAACATCTGTTCGTGCGGATTCATATTATTATGATGATTACATTATTGACGATTATCAGACAGTATATAACGAAGTTCCTGTGCGTTCGTATTATGCATATCCTGACGATCCAAACTTTATTCCAGAAACAGAATTTATGAATATGGACGACAGTGTCGATTATGACCAGGTTATATATGATGTTCGCAGCGAAGAATACGATAACAACCCTGGGGTTCAATTTACAGAACGCCCAACGGTTATTTGTCGTGATTTTAATTGCACACGCTTGAACAATCGTATAACACGTACATTTTTATTTAACAGTCTGGCAAATATGTTCATGACAAATGCTCATTCGCGTTTATACATATGTGAAGCCGACCCATTTTCACGCAGTTGTTTACAATCTGGAATATCCTTCCCAGTTCGTTCAGGTATTGCAAACGCATTGGTAAAAATACCAAAGGCTACAATTTCCCAGGTTAATTTATCAACGGGACTTTCACGCGCAACTGCGACAATGACATACGAATTTTTGGTAAATGGTATGCAAAGAAATTGCGAACCAACGATTATGGATATATCTGTTCCTAATAATTCCCAGGCAACATTGTCAAATCGTGAATTTTCATGTAATTTAACCAGTGATGGTATGTCAAATATATCTTTGTTATTAAGCATTGATTATATCGATTTGGATTACGGTCTTATTGGTGCATATTATTCAATTGGATTACAAGGTCCTGCAACCGGTGGTGCAAATGGGTATTTAGTATTCAAAACAGAATTTACAACAAATGGATCTAAATTCCGCGCCGCAACGTATAAAAACGGTTCAAACCTTGACAATCCTGGCAATATTCAACCTGGTGAATATGCTGTCGAAGCATTAGACAAATAATATATAATTGGTCTGACGCACGGCAAAGCAGGGTATTTAACAAACAAAAAAGAAAAAACGGGCATATGACCAAAAATATTCTTGTTGTTGATGATGATAAAATATTAAGAAACAGTCTGGGTATCGGATTGCGCAAGGCTGGATTCAATGCTATTACCGCGGATTCTGCCGAATATGCAACGGAAATATTATCCCGCATCACACCAGATGCTATCGTTCTGGATCGTATGATGGACGGCATAGATGGATTAACCTTTCTTAAACAATTACGCATTAATGGAAACGATACACCGGTTATAATGTTGACCGCAATGTCTGGGGCTGAAAATACTATCGACGGACTTTCAGGCGGAGCAAATGATTATATGTCAAAGCCGTTTCAATTACAAGAATTGGTTTTACGGTTAAATAACATTACTAAATCATCACAAAAAACCGCGAAAAGCAACGAGATATCATTTGGATTAGTATTTGCTGATGGGGAATTTTTTATAAAAGATGAAAATGGTCAAAATAAATTATTATCTCTTTCAGCCGAAGAAAAGAAATTATTGCAAAACCTTATCAGTCCAATCGGCAATATCGTATCTGCAACACCAATGGTCGCAAAACGCTTGCGCAACAAAATAAATGGTGTATTATCAGACATAGATATCATTACCGTTCGCGGTATGGGGTATAAAATTATAACAAACAAACATTAAACAAAGGGCGATTACATGAGAATCATACCACGCAGTTTTCTGGGGCGCACAATATTGATGGTGTTAATACCTTTGATTTTGGCGCTGTTAATTGTTGCAAATGCTTTTTTTGGAAATCACTGGAAACGCGTTCACGCAACGTTGGCACGAACACTGGCAGGCGAAGTAACAACTATGGTTCATTTTATGGATCAAAATAACCCTGATGCCGTAAAAACTTTGGCAAAAGATATCGGTATTAATGTTTCAATACATGACAAATTAAATCGCCCAAATGATAACGATAATGAATCATTAGAAGCCGGTCCGCTGGCACACGAATTACATACCAGATTAAAACAACCAACAAACATCTATATCGATCGCGGAAAACGTTTATTGTTTATTGATATTCCAACAAAAGACAATAAAATTGCAACATTCGCAACCAGTATGCACCGAATATATTCAACCAGTACCGAAGTATTCTTGATATGGGTGTTGGCGGCAATATTAATTGTTTCTGCGTTGGTAACACCATTTATAGTATTGCACACACGCAGCATCCGTCGTATTGCAAAGGCTGCAAACAAATTTGGTCGTGGGATGGATGTTCCAGGCTTTCAACCAAGCGGTTCATTGGAAATTCGCGAAGCCGCTTCTGCGATGATTACAATGAAAGAAAGATTAAATCGATATAACAAAACCAGAACAGATATGTTAAACGCGGTAGGTCATGACTTAAAGACCCCATTGACACGTATGCGATTAGCGGTTGAAACAGATTCTGTATCTAAAAATGATTTATTACACGACATTGACCGTATGAGCGAAATGGTAAATGGCTATCTGGCGTTTGCACGCGGCGAAACACCAGAAATTGAACAAGCCGTCGAATTGCCTGCAATGTTAACACGTATTGCACGTGATGCGGCACCTGATAAAGATATTGTTTTACAATTCCCAAATGAACCGGCGCAATTTTACGCACGACCATCTTCGTTAACCAGTGCGTTCACTAACATTATTGAAAACGCGGCACGTTTTTGTAAAAAAACATTAAAAATTACCGAAATTGATTCAACTGATTCTGTGACTGTTATTATCGAAGACGACGGTATTGGCATTCCAGACGATAAGAAAGACAAAGCCATGCAACCTTTTGTGCGCCTTGATGAATCGCGCAGTGATTCAACCGGCGGAACAGGCCTGGGGTTATCAATTGCAAAAACCGCGATTGAAAATCATGGCGGACAAATATTCCTGGAAAACAGCGATTTAGGCGGATTAAAAGTTCGCGTTGTATTACCGTTATAAACAAAATGGATTTATTATGAATTTATATAAATATGTATCTGATGCAATAAATAAAAAACTGGGGTTCGAAGCAAAACTGGACGTACCAAAAAACCGTGATTTTGGGGATTTTGCGACAAATGCCGCAATGGTTGGCGCAAAAATGGCAGGCAAAAATCCACGCGATTTGGCAAATGAATATGTTCCAATGTTAAAAGAATTGGATTTTGGATCGGATGGTTCGGTCGCCGGCCCAGGTTTCATCAATATTAAAATTCGTGATGATTTTATTCTGAATAGTGCAATTGCACCTAAACAAATGGTTGCTGAAAAGCCATTAAAAATCGATTTGGATTATGCGGGTTATAATATCGGCAAAGCGTTGCATATTGGACATTTACGTACAACTATCGTTGGCGATACTTTTAATCGTATAACTAAATTCGTTGGTCATACAACAAAAAGTTATAACCACATTGGCGATTGGGGTCGTCCAATGGGATTGGTTATTGCATGGATTCTGGAACACGGTATGCCAGACAGTGCCGACGAATTAAATACTTTCTATCCATTATCTTCGGCACGCGCCAAAGAAGACGACACATGGATGGAACGTGCACGTCAAATAACGGCTGAATTACAGTCTGGAAACGCCGAATACCGAAAAATATACGATGATTTTATGAAAATATCGTTAAAACAAATGGACGATGTTTTGGTTCGCCTTAATGTAATGCCATTCGATATGACAATGGGCGAACGCGGTGTTGCCGAATATGTCGCAGATACCCAGAAAATATTGGAAGAAAAACACCTGTTAGAAAAAGACGATGGTGCATTGATTGTTAATGTAAAAAATGATTCTGACAAGGCACCAATGCCACCATTGATGTTCCGCACATCATCTGACACACAAACATATGCCGCGGCAGATTTGTCGGCAATATATTATCGAACAAAAACAGATAATCCTGATGTAATTGGATATTTTACTGATTCACGCCAATCACTGCATTTTAACCAGGTATTTCGTGTCGCAAAAATGGCAGATATCACAAAGGCAGAATTATTTCACACTGGATTTGGCGCATTAACCGGTTCGGATGGAAAACCATTTAAAACACGTGATGGCGGTGTTGCAAATTTAACAGATATATTAGACAGTGTGGAAGCCGCAGTCCGCGAACGTGTTGCCGTATCAAACAAACAAC
>CAMOXB010000008.1 GCA_946628805.1 uncultured Pseudomonadota bacterium | reverse complement strand
GACAGCATTGGCAAATATCGGTTCATTAAATAATAATGCGTCCAAATCAGACTTTAATAATTCATGGGTAAATATAGCAACCGATTTTGGCGCAACATTAAAAATAGATGAAACTTTCCTGGTTCGCCCAGACGTATATATCGCATATAATTTTGTATCTTCGGATGATTTATATGTGAACGGTGCAACTGTTTCATCCGATGATTATCATTTCTTTAACGTTGCCCCAGGCATCACATTTACCAAGGAAATATGCCAAAATTGGTACGGTGCATTTTCGGCGAAATATGTTGCACACTTTGGCGGCAAAAACAGTATAGAAATCGATAACGAAAAAACCGGCGGTCTTTATATTGATAACCACAGCGACATCGGCATTGATGTCGAACATAATTTTGAACAATTTGTATTCGGCGCACACGTCCACAAACAAATTGGTGGCATCGACGGATGGTCAACAAATATAAATGTAAAATATAACTTTTAATAAAACCGCCCAAACGGGCGGTTTTTAATTTGAAATCGAATTAAATACATTTTTGCGCGTGTTGCCTGTATCATTATAAAAAGAAGTTATACACATACTCATACAACGAGATTCACAGAATGCTGATGATGAATGTGATTCAGCAAGCCACCAACCTGAAACCACAGGATGCCTTAAACGACACCAACAGTATCGACCATTTTTTTCAAAACCAACAACTTTTTTTTCAATACCATTACTATTTGTATCATATAAAATTTGTACTGTTCCACCTATACGTTGATCATGATTGCTATTCAAACACGAAAAAATTCCATATACCGTCCACGCATCAGACCACGTCCACCAAGTTCCTGTTGTTGCATTATTTCCAGAATCTTTTATAGGCAAACTTGGATCCAATACAACCGCAACGGTATTGTTTGCGGCACACATTGTTGTTGCATATGTTGGCGCAATTATTATCAATCCAATTAACACAACCAGAATCTTTTTCATTATTACCCCCTATTTTCAATTAAATACCGCCAGAAATTTCAGGCGGTTGGAGGTTCGTTACAATCTATAGTGGAATTGTGTGCTTATTCAATATATTCACAGCCCTCCAACCGATTAATGGGTTGGAGATTTTAACGTCTTTGTCCAGACGCACTACAGTAAGGGTAACGACACCCCATCAGAAAAACTCTTTCTGACAAAATTATTTTATCAAAAAACAGAGATTAATTACAAGGGAAAAAATTGAAAAAACTGGTTGATTATTCCATCGCGCTAAGGCGTTCCAATTGGTCCGCCGAAATCAATGCGTCAATCATTTCGTCCAGACCTTCGCCACCCGCCAATATATCGTCCAATTTATAAAGTGTTAATTTGATACGATGATCGGTTACGCGTTGTTCTGGGAAATTATATGTTCGTATTTTTTCACTGCGATCGCCGCTGCCAACCATACTGCGGCGCGACGCGTTCGACGCGTTCATTTGTTCTGTTCTTTGTTTTTCATACAAACGCGAACGCAATACCGCCATAGCTGTTGCCTTGTTCTGTAATTGCGAACGTTCGTTTTGACATGTCACAACGATACCGGTTGGAAAGTGTGTTATACGAATTGCAGAATCTGTTTTGTTAACGTGCTGGCCACCTGCCCCGGATGCACGGAAAATATCAATTCGGATATCTTTGTCATCAATGACAACGTCGATATCTTTGGCTTCGGGCATAACGGCAACGGACGCCGCCGATGTGTGAATACGACCGCCGGCTTCGGTTTCTGGGACACGTTGAACACGATGAATCCCAGATTCAAATTTCATACGTGCATATGCGCCAACACCATCGATTTTGAAAATGACTTCTTTATATCCATGCAGGGACGTTGCGTTTTCTTCGATGATTTCAATTTTCCATCCGCGACGCAACGCATATGATTTATATTGATTAAACAAATCGCCGGCAAAAAGTGCCGATTCTTCCCCGCCAACACCGGCACGAATTTCCATAATAACACTGTTATCGTCCGCGGCATCGCGTGGCAAAAGTGCAATTTGTAAATCGCGTTCGATATCAGGCAATTGATGATTTAATTCATCCAATTGTTCCACCGCGATTTCCTTTAATTCCGGATCGTTCAGCATTTCTGTCGCGTCTTTGATACCGCTTTGTGTTTGCAAATATTTATCAATTAACGGCAATACTTCGCCCAGTTGCGAATATTCTTTGGAAAGTTTCGTCAATTCATCACCAGACACTTCGCCAGAATTCATCTTGGTTTCAATATCTTTCGCGCGCGATTTAATATCTAATAATTTTTGTTCGATAATCATATTATTCACCCATTATATTTTTAATCGCGTCCGACAAAGACAAAGTTTGTTGATTACCAGATTCCATATCTTTCAATGCAACAACATTATTTGCGGATTCGTCATCGCCGATAATCATACTGTATTTCGCACCGATTTTATCGGAATATTCGATTTGATTCTTGAATTTTTTATCGGTATCCAGATAAGAAACCGCAACAATTCCATTATCACGCAAAGTATTTACAATCTGGGACGCATACGCGACATTGTTATCACCCATTACCAAGACCGCAACATCAATTGGATTGGCAAATCGCGATAAATCAATCTGGTTATTTTCCAGCATTGACGCAAAGATTCTTGAAAAACCAATCGCCGCACCAACCCCGACTATTTTAGTCTTGGAAAATTTAGACGCCAGATTTTCATATCGCCCACCACCCGCGGCGGTACCAAATTCAGGATGTTCGGTCAATTTGAATTCAAACACCAGACCGGTGTAATATGCCAACCCGCGTGCAATAGACAAATCAATAACCGCGCCTTTGACACCCATAGCATCAAGAACCTTCATAAAATCAGTCAATTCAGATATCGCAGCATCTAACTTTGCCGATTTGTTCAAAAATTTTTCATAGCCGTCAACGAATACTGATTTTATAACATTTTCTTTATCGGTATCGTTCAAGGTATCTTTTAATGCATCTGCGAAATCGTCATCACCCATTTTGTCTTTTTTATCAATCAGAACAAAAACATCACGCTTTTGATTCGCGCTTAATTCCAGCAAATCAAAAATCGCATCCCAAAATGGGCGTGATCCAACATGTACAACATTTGGTCCGATAAATTCAGATACAGAATTCAAAGCACGACTTATCACCGAAATGATTTCTGCATCATAATTCGTTGACAAAGTATTTATACCCATTATATCCAAATCCATCTGGTAAAATTCGCGATAACGACCGCGTTGCGCCCTTTCCCCGCGATAGCGTTTTGAAAATTGCGATGCACGAAATGGGAACACTAAATTATTCAGATGTCCGGCAACATAGCGCGACAATCCAACCGTTCCATCATATCGCAATCCCATTTTTGTATCACCTTTTTGGAACAAAAACATTTGCGTTTCAATTTCATCCCAATTATCTTTATCAGTCAAAACTTCAGCACGTTCAATGGCAGGCAAATCCAGCATAGAAAATCCCGCAAGACGTAAAACGTTTTGCATTTTATTTGCACAATAATCAAAACAGCGTTGTTGGGCTGGCAACAATTCAATAAATCCGCTTAAAGGTTTTGTTGGTTTTAAATCCATTTTATTCTCGTTTTTTTACAAATTGAAATTTCTGTTATTTTCAAACAGTATTATATCATAAAAAATATAGGAATGCTAGAAACACACGGCGCGCGCCGCGTGATGTAATTGAAATGATAAAGATACAAATTTTGTAATCATCATATATTGATTATAGTTTTGTTTTTCGCAATTTGCAATGTTTTTTATGCAACCCGCCCCGGCACCTTTGGCGCCACCCCTCCCCAGGCGGGGAATTTGTTTTCTGGAAACATCGCATGTCAAGCAACCAATGTCATTCCGAGCAAACGAAGTTTGCGTGGGAAT
>CAMOXB010000007.1 GCA_946628805.1 uncultured Pseudomonadota bacterium | reverse complement strand
TGGTTCTTTATTTCTGTATCAGTCCGTTTATAGATATGCCATTTGGCGTATTTATCGGATTGTATGTGATAGCAAACGTTGCTGGTGTTTTCAGCCAGGTTCCGGGTGGTATCGGTGTTTTTGAATCTATATTTATGGTGGCATTGCCAGAATCTGTTGACAAGGCCAGCATTTTCGGCGCTCTTTTGGCATACAGAATCATTTATTATGTGTTGCCATTGATTGGTGTCGGCGGTTTGTTCTTTATATATGAACGTTGGTTGCGTGCGCGCATGAAAAAATGGCTTAACGAAGCCAAGGAAAAAATGCCGCATATTCAAATTCCGCATAAAAAACATAAGATTCAGAAATAAAACACCTTGCCTTTGGTATCGTCGTTTGGTATCATAAAAACGTTGTATAAAATGGGGTAAGACAGTGTTTGTTTTGTCACTTTTTACTTTAGACCGAGTCGCGCTTTTAATTATCGTTGCGTGCATCCTTGGCATGGGCTGGATTGCCCCAGGGGAACGGGCTATGTCTGTTTTATACATCCCCAACACAAAAGGATTTATAAATGTCAAAAAAGATTTATGTGGATGGTGTTCATCCAGAAGAAACACGTGTGGTGGTCGTCGACAGCGCGACAAATCGTGTAACTGATTTTGACGTCGAAACAACAACTAAACCCCAGATAAAAGGCAATATCTATCTGGCCAAGGTTATTCGTGTTGAACCGTCGCTTCAGGCTGCGTTTGTTGATTATGGAACGGGTAAAAATGGATTTTTGCCATTTTCGGAAATTCATCCAGATTATTACCAAGTGACCGCCGAACAAAAGAAAAAATTACTGGAACTGGCACATGCAAATATCGTTGACGACGATGACGATCCAAATGATGAAGAAGACGAAGTCGCCGAATACGATGATCGCAGTGCCGGTGAAGATAACAAAGAATTATTGAAACGCGCACACGAATTCAAAATTCAAGACGTTATTAAACCAAAGCAAATTTTATTGGTCCAAGGCGTAAAAGAAGAACGCGGACAAAAGGGCGCATCAATGACAACTTATCTGTCGTTGGCGGGTCGTTTTGCGGTCTTGATGCCTAATTCCCGCAAACGTAACAGTTATGGTGTATCGAAAAAGATTTCGGATAAATCTGAACGTGCACGTTTGCGTGAAATCTTGCACGAATTGAAAATACCAAAGGGTATGACGGTTGTTTTAAGAACGGCTGCCCAAGATGCATCAGCGGAAGAAATCACAAAAGATTATGAATATCTGACATCGCTTTGGAACGATATTCGCAAGACTACATTGGAATCTGTGGCGCCTGTTACAATCCATACCGAAGATTCGCTTTTACGTCGTGTTGTTCGTGATTTTATTTCCGACAAAGACGATGTTATGTATGTCCAAGGTCAAGAAGCATTTGATGAAGCAAAAACATATTTTCAACAAATGTATGGCAAAGCACCACGCAAACAATTGGTTCAATACAAAGATGCGGCATTGCCATTAATGACCAAGGCGGGCGTTGAAAAGCAATTGGAAGGTCTGCATGGGCCATACGTCACATTACCATCCGGCGGTTCAATCGTTATCAATCAAACAGAAGCCATGGTGACTATTGATGTTAATTCATCGCGTGCAATCAAAGAAAAAGATATTGAACAAACCGCATTGAATACCAATTTAGAAGCCGCCGAAGAAATCGCGTTGCAATTACGTCTGCGTGATTTGGCGGGTATCGTTGCGATTGACTTTATCGATATGGAAGAAGAAAAGAATAATCGCAAATTGGAACAAAAAATGCGCGAAGTTATGAAACACGACCGTGCGCGTACCCAGGTTGCAAAAATCAATGCATTTGGTGTGTTGATGTTATCGCGCCAGCGTCTGCGTTCGTCGTTCATTGAATCATCATATGTCGTTTGCCCACACTGTATGGGGGCGGGTGTTGTTCCATCTATTCAAACTGCATCAATAATTTTGTTCCGTCATTTACAGGAAAAATTGTTGGCAAAAGCGGCGCAAAAAATCATTATGACCGTGCCAAGCGATGTCGCAATTTACTTGCTGAATCAGAAACGCGCAGAATTGGCGGCGATGGAAAAAGAATTCGAAACAGAAATCGTTATTGTTGGCGATGACAGTCTGATGAATATTGACCAATATTCAATTCAACGTGTTATGGCAGACAGTGTAAAAACAGATGATGTTTTGGATGCACATGAACCGTCCAGTGATGCAAAAAAGAAAAATGCACAACACGTTGACGCAAAACGCGTGACAGCAACCGCACCGCGTCATCGTAAACCAATTAAAAAGCAACAGAAAAAGAAAACAAGTCTGTGGCAAAAATTAGTCGGTTGATTTTTTACCCGACTAATCTCGCTGTAGCGTAAGCGAAAGCGGATGGTTGGATAATAAAAAACACTCACAATTGTGAGTGTTTTTTTTGTTCCTTTTATGTATTTTTTATGGTAAAATAACAAATATACAAAAAAGGAGTTTTATATGGTGGCTAGCCAAGAATTCAGAACAGCAACGTTAAAGACGTTAAAATCTGTTGTTGCTTCTAAAAAATATAAAATACAATCAGAAGAATTAAATGGTAATGATTTTAATGGTACACAATTAACTGTTGTTGAACCTGATGGCAAAAATATATTTTCTGTACACAAAATATATGTAAAATCCAAAACATTTGATGGTAAAGATTTTACAAGAGTTCAATACAGTTTGCTTATTGATAATAAAAGTTATTTCGGCGATTTTAATGATTCTGAATTAGAGGATTTATTCAGTTATGTTCAGGAAGCACAACACGCCATGATGAAAGAAAATGATAAAAAACAAAAAGAATCTGTTCAAAAAGCTCATGAAAAAGCGGCAATGGATTTCTTGGCACAGTATACTATATAATAAAACACCGCCCAAACGGGCGGTTTTTTGTTTTTGGTTAAATTAGCAACCAGAAACGCTGCCAATCCATCTTGATACAGAAATATCTTTGTGTAACAAGAAATCGTATTCGCAATTGCCAGATTTATATGAACCTGTGCATGCAGCCAATGTTAATACAGCAAACAATGCTAATAATGCTTTTTTCATATCTTCTCCTTTTATGTTTTTGCACAGGTGTATTATGGGAATAAATTCGTAAACTTGCAAGGGGATTTTTATTTTTTTAATATATCGCCGGATTTGATATATTCGGGGGAATCTTTCTTTGATTTTTTCTGGGCGGATTTGGCATATTGTTGTGCGGCTTTTTTATCGCCGTTCATATTATAGAATTCTGCCATTGCCCAATCAGATTCGCCGTTTTCTGTTACGCGTGCCAAAATCCAATATGCCAATGGTGCTGGGTCTGTCAGTATAACACGCTTTGCCAATTCGGATGCACGTTCGCGGTCGCCAGGTTTGTTGCGTTCGCTAAGTACCAATGCCAATGCGGTTTCAATTTGTGGTGCGTTTTTGGCAAGGGCTAACGATTTTTCGTATGCGATAACACTGTCATCATATGCGCCAAATTGGTATTCGATATCGCCTAATAATTCGTAAAAGTACGGATTATTTGGATGTCGTTTGATAAGTGTTTGCGTGCCTGTTTTTGCGGTTTTCAAATCACCGGCACGCATATTCGCAATTGCACGTGCATAAATTGCCGCATCGCTTTTGTCGGAATAGGGATATTTTGTTATCACGTTTTTATCGTTATCCAGGTATCCAATTAATTTTGCGCGCAACATTTCGTAATTGGCGTTTTCTTCGTCGATAACTGATTTTGCAGGTGTTGGAATATTTTTAATCTTTGCAATTTTAGTTTTTGCGTTGTTTATACGTTCACTGGTTAGTGGGTGATTTATTCGGTTCGGATTAATTTTTGATTCAATCGCGCCATGCATATCGCGCATTTGTTCAAATACAGTAATCAGCCCATTTGGATTCTGATTTGCACGCACCATTAAATCAACCGCCATATCATCAGCCATACGTTCTTCGTCCCGCGAAAAAGACAGCAAAGATTGTTGCGCAATGCCTGATGCACCTGCCATAACACCACCCCCAGCCGTTGGATTGCCACCGGCGACCATTAACCCAATCCCCAGTGCCTGGATTATCATTGTGCGCACCATTTCGTCGTGCATACGTGCCGATATTTGCACCATATGACCACCGATAGTATGTCCCAGTTCGTGCGCAATAACCGCGCGCAGTGCATTTGGATTCTTGATTTGTTTAAGCAATCCGGTGTAAACAAAAATATCTTCGCCACCGCGGACAAAGGCGTTAAAGTCATCGTCGCGCACGATATAAATCTTTAATCGCTTTTCGGAAATATCGGCAGCGCGCGCAACCGGCATAATGATTTTTGTTATGCTTTTTTCAATTTCTGTATCGTTAATCAGCGTTGCACCATTTGCAGTGAACGCAACGAAAAACGAAAATAAAATCACTAATAAACGTCGCATTATGCCCCCGCAGTGGTTGAACAATCGAATATTCGGCGCAGTGTTCGCGCCCATATTTCATCATCATCATTATTATTCATTGCGGCAGACTGTGCCAATTTGAATAAATCCCTGTGTTCGCGATAGTTCACAAAATGGTACTGTATCCATCCACTTTGTTTCGTGCCCAGTAATTCGCCAACACCACGCATCATTAAATCTTGTTCGGCAATAACGAATCCGTCGTCTGTTTCGCACAATACGTCCAGACGTTTTATTCCATCTGGCGACACATTAAGTCCGTATAATAAAATACAGAACGATTGTTTTGAACCGCGTCCAACACGTCCGCGTAATTGGTGTAATGCCGCCAGTCCAAATCGTTCGGCGTTTTCAATAACCATAATTGTTGCAGACGGAACATCAATGCCGACTTCGATAACTGTGGTTGAAACCAGAACGCGCATTTTTGAATTAACGTCTGCAAATTCCGCCATAACTGCATCACGTTGCTTTTTATCCATTTGCCCATGGCAAAGCCCCGCGCCAGGGAAATATTTATTCAGTTCGTTAAAACGTGCTTCGGCTGCCATCATATCGGATTTTTCAGATTCTTCGACCAACGGACATACCCAGAATACTTTTGCGCCGGCGTCAATTTGTGGCTTTAGGCGTTCAATTAATGCCGCAACGCGTGCAACCGGTAATTTTGATGTCTTAATCGGCATACGACCGGCAGGCTTTTCGTTTATAATCGAAACATCCATATCGCCATATATCGTCATCGAAAGGGTGCGCGGAATTGGTGTCGCGGAAAGTGCCAACATATCGGGATTATTCCCCTTAGAACGCATGGCGGTTCGTTGTGCAACACCAAATCGGTGTTGTTCGTCAATGATAACCAGTCCTAAATCTTTGTATTCAACATCATCACTGAAAAGGGCATGCGTGCCGATTGCGATTTTTGTGCGACCTGACTTTAAGGATATTAATTTTTCACGACGTGGTGCACCCTTGTCCCGACCAGTTAATATATCGCAAACCAGACCCAATTTTTCACACATTGGTTGCAATTTTGCAAAGTGCTGTTGTGCCAAAGTATCGGTTGGTGCCAAAAGGACGGATTGTGCGCCAGATTCTGCCATTTTTACTGCGGCAGCCATTGCAACCATCGTCTTGCCCGAACCGACATCACCCTGGACCAAACGCATCATCGGAACAGGGCGTTTCAAGTCTGCAAAGATTTCATCAATCGTGCGTTGTTGTGCCCCGGTTAATTGGAAAGGCAATATTTCATAGAATTTATCAATTAAATTCTTTCGTGATTCGCGAACCGGACGTGTATTCTTTTGTGAAATGCGCGCGCGCCGATTAATTGCAATCGCGCTTTGATGTGCAAACAATTCAGAATACGCCAATTTCACAATATACGTTCCATTTGGCGCCAGTTCGTCATTGCTTTCTGGATAATGCACGTGTTCCAACGCATCAATAAATTCCATCATACGTTCGCTGAGTTTATACGTGGCAATGCGTTCGTGCATTATCTTGAAAATTTCATCACGAACGTTGGAAAAGTTTTTCTGGGTAATGCCCGCACCAGACGGATAAATCGCCTGGTGTGCCGGGATTTTATACGCGTTTTCAGGTAATTCGATAAAGTCAGGATGATTGATAATTGCGCCGCCGCGACTGTTAAAGTCTAATTTACCACTGACAATGCGCCATGCGCCGATTGGCAATTTTTCGGTCCAATAATCCAGAAATTTAGTATTAAAAAACTGAATTGTAACCGGCGCGGCAAATTTATCAGCACAAACAATCTGGGTCGGTGTGCGACGACCGCGAAATACACCGCCACGTTTATGAGATTTTATCTGCAGGGAAATTGTAATTGTGTCGCCGTTTTGTGCGCCAACAACCGAATCCAGAATTTCACGCGGACGCACATATGACGGAATATGCAACAAGAAATCCAATACGCGACGTCCCCCCAGTATTTCTTCGAATCTGGACGCCAATACAGGTCCAACGCCGTGTATAAATTGTAAATCCATATTGAAAAAATCAAATATT
>CAMOXB010000006.1 GCA_946628805.1 uncultured Pseudomonadota bacterium | reverse complement strand
TTGGACAATCCATTTTTATGGACCCTTTTTTGTGTGTTTTGAATTTTGGCGCGATTTTTTCGCATAACCTTTAATCAAGACTTTTCAAATGGCGCATGTGCGCTTTTTAATTTTTAACAAAAAGGATTTAATATGTCTATGTCTGTAGATCAAGTGTTTGTAAAACAATTTGAAGCAGATGTTCATTTGGCTTATCAACAAATGGGCACAAAATTACGCTCTACAATTCGCAGCAAATCTGGTGTTGTTGGGGCTTCTACTACTTTCCAGAAAGTTGGCAAAGGTATCGCCAGTACAAAATCACGTCATGGAATTGTTCCTGTGATGAATTTGGATCATTCGCCGGTTGAATGCGTTCTGCAAGATTACTATGCCGGTGATTGGGTTGATTCGTTGGATGAATTGAAAACAAATGTTGATGAACGTCGTGTTGTTGCGTCGGCTGGTGCGTATGCATTGGGTCGCAAGACAGATGAATTAATCATCAATGCAATGAATAATGCAACACAATATGTTGGCGATTATTCAACAGGATTAACAAAAACATTAATTATGGCAGCATTGGAAAAATTAAATGCTAATGATGTGCCAGATGATGGTCGCAGATTCGCAGTTGTTGGTGTTCATCAATGGAACGAATTGTTGAAAATGGACGAATTCGTATCGGCTGATTATGTTGGTTCTGCAACACCATTGATTGATGGTTGCGAATCACGTAAATGGTTGGGTATTAATTGGGTTCTTTGCAATGCATTGCCATTAAGCGATACCGATAAACGTGATTGCTTTATCTATCATGCGTCCAGCATTGGACACGCATGTGGCCAGGAAGTTAAAACAGATATCACATGGCATGGCGAACGCGCAGCCCACTTTATCAGCAACAGTATGTCACAAGGCGCAGTGTTGATTGATAACGAAGGCATTGTTCGTATCAAATGTGATGATGATGCACAATAACATATAACCAAAAGGAAAAAAGATGGCTTTTCAAAATAAAAATTTGTCTGTTATTGCGTACGCAAATGGTTTCACTTTGTGGCATTATAAAGAAAGCGCAACATTGGCAACGATAACTGCATCTGGATATTTTTCCAGTCTGAAAAATCTGATGAATACCGGCGATATGATTTTAATCAATGGTTCGAACGGTTCGGCAATCAAAGTTGTTACCGTTACAGATGGCGTTGTAACAGTTGGCGCGTTGTCTTAATCATTTTTTTGAATGCTTTATTCAGGGGGTGTTTACCCCCTGGATTTTTTAACTAAATAGGTGCGAATATGTTTACAAAAATAGATTTATGTTCAATGGCTTTATTAAAACTGGGCGAAAAACCAATTCAATCGTGGCGCGAAGATAGTGCGCCTGCGCAATTGGCACGCACGCTGTTTGAACCAACTTTAGATGCTTTGTTATCGCTTTATCCATGGCGTTTTGCAACAAAACGCATCGTTTTGAATAAAACACAAGATGATGATTTTGTAATTCCATCGGACGTTTTAAGAATAATAAAATGCAATGGTCAAATTATCGGAAATAAAATAAAAGCCGATACAAAAACAATTACTATATTAGCCGTTGTAAAAACAGAACCAGAAATGTTTCCTGGGTATTTTGCAACGTTATTGGCAACAAAACTGGCAATGGAATTTTGCATACCTTTGATCGGGGACAGCGGTGTTTTTCAAATGATAACCGCGTTGTATGAATCAGAATATCGTTCGGCAAAATTCATAGACAGCACATCGGTAAATCAACCAAATATTGAACAATTTTCTTTGATTGATTCAAGATTTTAATTTTATCAGGGGGTTCATATGGGAAACTTTCTTAAAACACAAAATGTTTTTTCTTATGGTGAAGTGGCTCCGGAATTTTATGCAATAAACAATATTAATGGTGTTGCGACCTTGGAAAATATGGATGTATTACATTCTGGGGGATTAAAACGTCGTCCGGGATTGAAACAGATATCGCAAATACCAGATAATGCCGTATTGGTGCCGTTTCAAATAAACGAATCTGAAAAATATTTGTTGGTTATATACAATCAAAAGATAGATGTGTATGAAAACGATGTTAAAATAGATTCATTAAATACACCATGGCAAAATACAGATTTAAGAACTCTGCAATTTGCGCAAAGATTTAATAAAATATTTTTCGTTCATTCCAATTTCAGACCACAAGTTCTGACGAAAAATTCAAATGGTTTTAATATTAAACCATTCAGTTTCTATGTTAATCGTGATATGAGTGCAAATATCCCTTTTACACGATTTGATGATATGGACGGCGTTTCAATAACAATCACCAGCAGTTCTATCGATAATAATCATGCAACATTTACCACAAATAAAGATATATGGACCAATGATTGGTTCGGTGAAAGATTGTTGGTTAACAATAAACAATGGATTGTTCAATCAATTCAAGATGCACGTGTGGCAATTGTTTCTACGGATGGCGATTTCAGTTTTCCTGGAACACCAATATATGATTGGTATACCGCCGCATTCAGCGATAAACGTGGTTGGCCAATGTCTGTATCGTTTCATCAAAACAGATTGGTGTTCGGCGGAACAAAATCTGGACCAAACAATGTATGGATGTCAAAGACAGGGGATTATACAAACTTTGATGCCGGATCAGGACTGGATGATGATGCGATTTTTATGACGCTTTTGTCATCACAACATCACCAGATATCAACGATTGTTAGCAGTGATAATTTACAAATATTGACTTCTGTTGGGGAATGGGCGGTTTCAAATTCACCGTTAACACCGTCAAATATTAATGTAAAGCAACATACATCAGTGGGCAGTATGACAAACGTTTATCTGCAACCACAACAGATAGAAGGTGCGACAGTATTTATATCACAGTCTGGTAAAGATGTGCGCGAATTAGATTTAGATGATTTAAGTCAAAGATATAACGCAAATGATTTGTGTTTGTATTCAAAACATTTAATGAAAAATCCAATCAGTATCGCCTTTAACCAATCAAAACATCAGTTGTTTGTTGTAATGGATGATGGATATATTTCGGTCCTTAATAAACATCCAAACAGCGAAATCAACGCATGGGGCAAATATATCACAGATGGGAAATTCAGATATGTATCGGTTCTTGATAATGAAACATTTGTTGTTGTTGAAAGATTGAATAATTTCTATCTGGAAAAATTTGATGACACATGTAAATGTGATGCAACAATTTATGATTTTGAATATAAAATATCGGCGTTTCCAATGATTGTTAATAATCATGCGCCAAAGAAAATTCGTGTGCGCAAAATATCAATGCGTGTGATAAATACAAAGACTGTATTCATAAATAATTACCGTGTTGAAATTCCTAACGCGGTATATGATATTGACAGTCCTGGCTACAGCGGTGATTTATCAATGAATTTACTGGGGTATCAAATCAATACAATGGAACCGTTATGGACAATTTCCAGTAACGAACAAATGGATGCAACAATATTATCTGTCACAGTGGACGGATGGTATTTGATTTAACGAACGGAGGTAAAATATGGGACAATTAGTATCGGATGTGACAAAAGTTTTAGATTATAAAGATTCTAAAAAAGAAGCCACAACACAACGTCAAAAAATATTAGAACAAATGGCAAATGATGAAGCCATGAAAACAAATCTGATAAAGAAGGCTTTGGCGACCCAGCGTGCAAAATATGGCGCATCAGGAAATGGCGCGAATACACTATCTGAAAATGCTGTGTTGAAACGTTTGCGTGCAGAAACTGCCCAGCCATACGACAGTAAACGCGCCGAAAATATCGATAAAATCAGAAAAATAAAAACTAAAAAACCAAATATTATAAAAAACTGGTTATCAAATATCGATAAAATCGCAGGCTAAGGGGGCGAATATGTATAAAATCTCTTATGTCGGGGATGGTGAAAATAATGAATTTATTTTTACATTTCCCTTCTTTCAAGAATCGGATATAAAGGTCTGTATTGATAATGAAATATTAAGTACAGATGATTATAATATCAATCCAAATGATGCGTTTGACGGTGGCTTGGTTGTGTTTGCAACCCCACCAGAAGAGGGCAAAAATATAGATATATTTCGCCAGGTGGATTTATCGCGTGTAATCGATTATCAACCAACAGAAAAAATCGATCCAGAAGATTTGAATACGGACTTTAATTTCTTGTTGGCGGCGTTAAAAGATATTCAAACGATAGATATGGATTTGGCAGAATGGAAAAATGTTCATGATAATCTTTTGACTAAAATAAACTATGTGATTGCCACCATTGAAGATAAAATGTCTGGGGGCGGGGTATTAGGGCTTTATTATAATCTTGTTTCTGTCTTAGATAGTGTATTGCCAAAATTAATTAACGATTATGGTTCGGTTACAGAACCTGCGGATGTTGAACAAAATGACGATTACGGAAGCCTTTGATTTTCTGGATACGTGGAATAAAATATTAGGCTTTGAAACACCAAAACACCATAAACAGATTATCAGTTTCCTGGTCGATGTGTTTAATAATGCGCCACATCGTGGGTTATTAAATGCCTTTCGACATTCTGGTAAATCAACCGTTGTTGGTGTTTTTGCTGCGTGTGTTTTGTACCATAAACCGGAAACCAGAATATTGATATTGTCTGCGGAAACTGGATTGGCATCACGTATGGTTGCGCATATAAAAAATATTATTGAAAATCATCCGTATTGCCAAGGCATAGTTCCAGACGTTAAAAAAGAGTGGGGAACACATAAAATTACAATAAACCGACCAATTGGTATTCGTGAACCATCGGTTATTTGTCAGGGAATTTCCGGAAATATAACAGGAATGCGATCGGATTTAATTATATGTGATGACGTCGAAGTTCCAAATACGTGCAACACAATCCAGAAAAGAATAAATCTGCGTGAAAGGTTGCGTGAATTGGATTTTATATTATCGCCCAATGGAACGATGATATTCATCGGAACACCACATACCAAAGACACAATCTATCAAGTCGAATAATTTATGAAAGTGATGACATAAACGTACGAAGTTTCGACAGCATTTCTTTGCCGGAATCACCAAACATAGGTAAATATGTTTCAAATTCTGGCATGTCTGCCTGGATTTGTGCGCGATTACGTTCTGTTAATGTTTCAGATAATAATTGTTTCGCACTGTCCCAGATACGATATGCGTTGGCTGTTTGTGCAACATTATTCCATTTGGATAACATATCGCGATCAAATGCGATTGCAGATTTTATATCATCAATCCAATCGTTGCCAAATCTTTGAACAAAAGGTAATTGTTTTATCGTGTTCAAATATTCGGTTGTTGGTTTAAATTCGGATAATATTGTTTTCAATTGATTGATTTCATCATCTGTCAAAGAAACGTTTGTTGTTTGTCCAGACATCAATCCGCCATATGGCAATAAATCTTTGTCGATTGAATCCATTGGGGTTTTACCACTGCGCAGGTTATTTATATGTGCAACCAATTTCTTTCCGGTTGGCATATTTTCCAGTTCAGAAATAACAGATGCATCATTTGATTCGGCAATAAATACCGCATTAACCGTCG
>CAMOXB010000005.1 GCA_946628805.1 uncultured Pseudomonadota bacterium | reverse complement strand
TATTGAACCATATTTAATGCAACTGGGCTTTATTCAACGAACACCACGTGGTCGTATTGTAACGGATGCAGGCTATAAACATCTGGGATTTGAAAAATAATTTTTAACGGGATTTTATTATGGAAAAAACACATATATTTCATTTTGCGGTTGCATATGCTGATACCGATGCCGAAGGCATTATGTATCATGGTCGTTATATTGAAATTGGTGAACGTGCCCGTTCAAATTGGTCAAAGAATATAGTAATTCCAGACGGTGATACAGGATTTGTTGTTCGCGAATTAAATATAAAATATATGCACCCGTTGTTGTTAAATGATGAATTTACTGTTGAAACACGTCCAGTTAAGATTGGGGCAGCGTCAATGACAATTGAACAAAAGTTCGTGAAAGATAATGATATTTGTGCTATAATGAACATAACAATTGCGTATTTGGGTTCGGATATGCGTCCACATGCAATACCGGAATCAATATTAAAAGCAATGGAATAAATTATAAAAAAGGAAAGGAAGAAATGGAAAACAGTTTTTCGTTATTATCGCTTTTCAGCGGTCGTGATATGATGACATTGTTTGTGTCATTGGTATTGGTTTTTGCCAGTGTTTTATCATGGGCGGTTATTATTGAAAAAATCAGATTATGGCATTTTCAAAAAAGACATCCTGTTTCAATTAAGCATGGGGATAATCTGGATACGATTGTTGATAAATTAATTCGTCCATTTGATAAAAATTTATGGTTTTTATCTATGGTTTCATATGTTGCACCTTTTATTGGTTTGTTTGGAACTGTATGGGGGGTTATGGATTCGTTTGCATCAATCGGTGTTAACCAATCGGTCAGCATCGGTGTTATCGCTCCGGGATTGGCGGTTGCGCTTGGCACAACGGCTTTGGGATTGATTGCGGCAGTTCCTGCAGCAATTGCGTATAATGTATTTGCCAAAAAATCGGATGATTTATACGATATTTTGGATGAAAAAGTAAAAGAAATTAAACATAAATAAAACGGAATAAAAATGTCCAGACGACGTTCGGGTGTTGGTGATGCAAATATGTCATTAACACCAATGATTGATATTATGACAACACTTTTGGCGGTTTTTATGGTTACAACGCCAATGATGACAACAGGTATTGACATTGAATTGCCGCGTGCAGGAAATTCTGCGATGACTGGCAATGACCATGCAATTCAAATCAGTGTTGATAGCAAAGGAAATTATTATTTATTGGAACAACAATTGCCGCGTGATGAAATTGTAAAACGTGCGATTGCGATGCGTGGTGAAAATCCAAATTTGGCAATCACATTAAGTGGTGATACGCATGCGGATTATGGTGCGGTTATGTCGATGATGGGAAAATTAAAGGATGTTGGTTTTCAACGTGTTGGTCTTCGTACACAAATTGATAACAAATGATAAACAAAGACGTGCAATTTAAAAGTGAAAATTTATTGATGTCTGTTTTAGGACATCTGGTTTTAATTGCGATTATGATGATATCGTTTACTGTTGTTATCGAACGTGCAAAATTGGTTACGCCAAATCGTATTGAAATTATCGAATTGGATTTAAAAAATGTAAAAATTTCTGGCGATGAAACCAAACTTTATAACACTAATCCGATTGAAGCGGAAAAAGATGCAAAAATCGATAAAAAAACCGAAAATAATAAAAATACAGAAATTGAAAAAATCGACATTAAACAACCAACTATGATTGAAAACGAAAGTAAAGATTTAAAAAAAGAAAAAACACAGAAAAAAGACGAAAAAAAGGTTGAAGAAAAGCCAGCGCCACGTAAAAAAACAGTGGTTCGTGTTAATCGTGAAGTCTTGTCGCTTGATCGAACAATGACGGTATCTGTTGTTGATGCTTTGCGCAAGGCATTAACGCGTTGTTGGAATATAGATACAACACGTCCTGGGCTTGATGATATCCGGTTGACTGCGCATATAAAATTTTTACCAACTGGTGTGGTTGATCGTTTATGGTTTGAATCTGAATCGCGTGCACAAACAGATGCAGATTATGCATATGTTTTAGATACTGCAAAATCTGCAATAAAAACATGTTCACCGTTTTCAATGTTGCCACGAAATGAATATGAAAAATGGCGTGAAACAACAGTTACCTTTTATCCAACATCTGGAAAAATTATGTAAAAAAACGCCCAGCGGGCGTTGTTTTTTTTACCAGGCGATCAATAAGCCGGATTCTGTTCAGCCAAAGGCTAGTCATTTAACAAGCCAAAGGTTGCAAGCATAATTAATCTGCAAATTGCGTTACCGCAAAATGTCAAGCCCTCTACCCGATTCCGTTAGCGACTGGGACGGTCTTAGAATCCTGTTTGAGGTTGCTGCACATAGAGATTGCCCGTTTCACCGTGACTTAACACGCTCGTCTCTGCTGCTCTGATCATCAGGTTACCCTGTGTGGTAAATTAGCCACTATGTTGTCCCAATGCAGTCCGGACTTTCCTCTTTATCGCGACGAATGCAATAAAGCTATGCTTTTTCACACCTGGCATGCGTGATAATACCATTAAAAAAAGTTAATTCAAGATTTTTTATTCGCCCATATTTTTGGCGTTATTTAAAATATCAATCAAAATATCTTTTGCAATTTCACGTATTTTTGGCGAAAGTGGTCGGACATTAAGCGCGCCTGCGACCGCATCACCAAAATTTTTTGATATTTCATCAATTTGTGTTGGGGCGATTATGAAAATATCACTGGTAATTTCGCTTCGTTTTAACATTTGAATATTTTCCTTCATATCAATCCCCCTGCTTTGATTTAACTATTTGCTATCATATCATAAAAATCACAAAATAAAAAATGTTTTTGAATAAAAATTGGTCTAAAAAACTTGTTTTATAAAAAATCTTTATTATATAAGATAAAGTGTCTTGACCCGGAAAGCGAAAATTGCTATAAACTGATAAATATTTAAGGTTTTTCGGGACAAATGTGTCTTTGAAAGAAATGGTAAGGATGAAATATGAAAAATGTATTGAAAATGCTGTT
>CAMOXB010000004.1 GCA_946628805.1 uncultured Pseudomonadota bacterium | reverse complement strand
CATTGTCATTCCGAGCAAACGCAGTTTGCGTGGGAATCCATCACACACTGATTTCATCGCCATAGGTTAAAACATATCGCGTGTCAAATCGCAATACCAATGCGCCGTCTTCATTAAGCCCGATTAATTCCGCACTGCGTCCCTGGTATTTAACCATTTTGTTTATATAAAGTGCCATTTCCATCCAGCGTTCACGCACATCTGCAAAATTTGCGTTGCGCCATTTATCAATCTTTTTCATTAATACACCCAACACATCTGACACCGATGCATCACAGTAATCATTAACCTTGGTCGTTTTGTATTCTTTGACCGTTGGACATGTTTTGATATTTATCCCAATTCCGACAATTACAAAATTACGCGCATATTCAATTAAAACACCGCTTATCTTTTTCCCGTCAATTAATATATCATTAGGCCACTTTATTTGCGGATTTAATCCAAACGATATCAATGTTTCGGCAATCGCAACCGCAATCGCATATGACAACCGTGGATCACGTTCATCAATCTTATATATAAATGAAGCATATAAATTTCCATGATGCGAAACCCATGTGCGCTTGTACCGTCCGCGACCTGCAGATTGCGCCATGGCAACGACAACCGTTTTGTCTGTTGCATTACCGTTCGCAATTAAATCGTGCGCATAATCTTGGGTTGATGGAATCTTGTCAAAAGAAATCAATTTATATGCGTCCAATTTTATAGCCCCCATTTTCATTAATTATGAAATCATGACCATATGTCTTGCGTAATTGATAAATCGCGTTTTCAACACTGTGTGTTGTGATATCAGGCGAAAGTCCCACCGCCGTTTTCAATTCACTAATTTGAATATTTGGATTTTTATAAAGTGCGACAATAATTTTCCGCTGTAATTCAGGCAAAACAACATCGCGACCAAACACATCGCGAATAATATCATTATTATTAAATACGGATAAAATTATATTCTGTAATTCATCAACAGATATGGGCGCATTAAAATTGATATCATCGAATATAACATCTGCAACATCCGACGAATCAACAACGCATGCGCCCAAATCCATCAATATACGATTCCAGTATTTATCTGACGTATATATTTTTATTTTTTCCATCATATTCACACGATAGCGAATTTTACACCATCATGCAACGATTTTGTTTTTACATCGTATGTTCTGGTGATGGAATAAATTTCGTGAAATCTTCCAGTGAAGCCCCCGTTGACGCCAGTATTTTTGAAATACTGTTTGTCGAAGGCCATCTTGGTTGACCTTCCTTGGACCAACGTTTACTTCTGTTAAATGTTGTTGGGTCCAAACCACTACATTTTGCCAATCCTGAACAAGACATATGATGTTCGGATGCAAAGTTTTCGATTGCACGCCATACATCTTCATGTGTCATGATTTCTCTCCTATATGTTTGTATTGGTTTTCCAATTCAACAATCTAATAATAATTGATACAATGAATAAATTCAATTGCATATTATTTGTATGTATTCCTAGATAAAAGCACACAAAAATATAGACTAAAAAATTTTTTTGACAAAATACTTGACAAATCGTTTTTTATGTATTACATTTCGATTCGTCAAAGGATGAAAATCATTTGACTATATCGGGCCCAGGGTTTTCAGACTCCCTCCTACATTCTCTCTCCTCTGGACTTTGGGCCCAAACATCGTTTAGGATGCCCATTTCTTTTTCTCCTTTCCTTCCTTTCAGGGCATCCGGAAAAAGCCACCCTCGCGGGTGGCTTTTTTTTTGCAAAAATACTATTTTTCAAAAACGCTGAATATTTCCCAATGCGCGCTGCCTACAAATTGGTCAACCGGGATTGCGGTCGTCATTTTATATCCACCAATTTCCAGAATCTTTTTATCGCGTATAAATGTTGTTGGATTACACGACACATATACAACACGCTTTACATTGTATTTTGCAATCTCTTTCGATTGTTTTTCCGCACCGGCGCGTGGCGGATCCATTATAATCGCATCATATTGATTCAGATTTGACGACGTTAACGGCTTTTTAAACAAATCACGCGTTATACCATTTCCAACAATATCAAAACCGGTTGCGTTTGTTGCAAATGTAAAGTTTCCCAGTCCACAGAATAAATCCGCAACGCGCCCTGCCCCGTCAATATATTTCACGACCAAATCGCGCAAGGTCTGTTCTGTTTCAGTTGTTGGCTGTAAAAACGCATACGGTGGATATTTAATAATACGATCATTAAACCTTATTTCCGGGTCGGTGTATTTACGAATAATCGTATCGTTCCACGTAAATCGAATTATTTGTGGCGGCAACTTTTCAATGCTCCCACGAAAATCAGTCCCAAAATACGGCACATCAGACGTCACCCCAACATCAATTCCATTTTCACATTTTGTGATTAATACAGAACCTGCCCCGTGCCACGGCAATTTTGCAATATATTTTAACGCATCGTTTATTTCCGGCACCATATTTGGACAATTTGTTATATCAACAATATCTTTGGATTGCGGTTTATATAATCCAAAATGTCCATCAACAAACGCAAAGTCCCCACGACGACGCGCACCGACATTTCCCCATATTGGATTATCTGTAAAATCAATTCGTGGCAATGATGATAATTTTTCACGTCTGTAATCTGGCGATGTAAAATCGAATTTACATCCACCACAGATACCAAAGAAAGGACACTTTTTATTTTCCATATTTTTATAATAACATAATTTCAGGCTTGATTCCAATGTGTTTTGAAACTATCATATAATCATTATGAAAGATAACAACAAAAAAGTTGCCCTTTTCGCCGGTGCATTATCATTGCCGTTTTTAACACGTGATATGTTACGTAAAAACGGATGGGACGTGTATGTTGTCGGATTAAAGAACTTTTACGATCCGGCATTAAACCCAGATTTGGTTATACGCCCAGGGAACGGCGGTCGTGCGGCACGCGAATGCAAAAAGCGTGGTATTCATAAACTTTGTTTTGTTGGCGCATTGGGGCACATAAATCTATCTGATATTCGCCCTGACCTTTGGTCGATTGGCGTGTTATTAAGCGTATTAAAACATCAACGGGGGTATGATTCAATGGCGGTTGCATTTAATAAAGCACTGGAAAAACGCGGCTATGAAATTGTCGCAGCCCAAGACCTGGCACCAGAATTAACATTTGAAAAGCCTGGGATTCAAACGAAAACCAAGCCGTCTAAATCTGACGAACATGATATCGAACGTGCAATCCAGGTTTCACATACTATCGGAATTGAAGATATTGGTGCATCGGTCGTTGTTGATAAACAGGTTGTCGCGGTCGAAGCCGCCGAAGGCACTGCCCGTATGTTGGATCGCGTTGTTGAAATGCGCAAGAACAAACGTAAAACCGGCGGTGTATTTGCCAAAATGACAAAACCCGGTCAAGATTTACGAATTGACATACCTGCAATTGGAATTGATACGGTGCGCGCGGTCGCCGCGGCGAAATTGCATGGAATAATTGTAAATGCAAAGACATGTTTTGTCATTGATAAAGACGCCGTAATTGATGCCGCAAACAAAGCAAAAATATTTATCAAAGCAATATAAAAATCTTTATATTCTTTACTTTTTGTAAATATAATGTATAATTTCCTTGAACCAGGAGATTGGTTCGGGGCTGTAGAAAGCCTTTCTCATTCGGTGCCAAAGCATCGTAAAAACGACGTTCCGT
>CAMOXB010000003.1 GCA_946628805.1 uncultured Pseudomonadota bacterium | reverse complement strand
TTATGTGTGTGATGACACGACGTATGGGAATTAACCCCCTCCGGCTGCGCCGCACTCCCCCACACTGGGGGAGAACCAACCACCCCTCCCATCTTCGACAGAACTCCCCTACATTGGGGGGGAAAAAAATCCGCTATACGGCGGATTTTCTGTTGTTTGTCGATTTTGCTTATACAAATAAATCTTTTACAAATTGTGCATGTTCGGTAATAAATTTGAATCGAAATTCTGGTTTTTTACCCATCAAATCATACACCAATGTTTTTGTTTTTTCGGTATCTTCTTGCCCCTCTTCTGTCTTTGGTGGCAAATCAACACGAATCAATCGACGCGATTTTGGCGACATGGTTGTTTCTTTTAATTGATTAGGCATCATTTCACCAAGACCTTTGAATCGTGATATTTCGATTTTCTTGTTTTTGTATTTTGTGTTTTTCAATTCTTCCAATTCTTCATCGGTATCAACATAAATCGATTCGGTTCCGCATGTTAATTTATAAAGTGGTGGACACGACAGATACAAATGTCCCCCATAAATCAACTGTGGCATATATTGATAGAAAAACGCCATTAATAAGGATGCAATATGACTGCCGTCGACATCCGCATCGGTCATAACAATAATCTTTTCATATCGCAGTTTGGAATCGTCCCAATCTTTGGCAGTACCCGCCCCGATAATATCAATCAAATCATTTAGTTCGCGATTCGCACTGAAACGTTCATCAGAATTTGAAAGAACGTTCAAAACTTTTCCACGCAACGGCATAATCGCCTGGGTTGCACGATCACGTGCCTGTTTTGCAGTTCCACCTGCCGATTCACCTTCGACGATGAATAATTCGGTACCTTCGACACCATGCTTTGAACAGTCTGCCAATTTAGCCGGCATACGAATTCGTTTTGTTGGTGTTTTACGCGCGACATCTTTGACTTGCTTTGTTTTGATACGCGCGTTTGCAAGATTCACAACAAAATCCAACAATGCGTTTGCAGTCTTTGGATCCGACGCCAAAAACATTTCCCATGGATCACGCAGTGCATTTTCTGTATAACGTGCGATTTCAGGATTCGACAATTTTTCCTTGGTCTGCCCCAAGAATTGTGGTGTTTTATAGAACACCGATACAATTGCCGCAACCGAATCAAAGACATCTTCACTGATAATCGATGCCGCCGATTTATTATTAACCTTTTCGCCATAGGCTTTTAAGCCCTTGGTAATTGCCGCCTTGAATCCGTTTTCATGTGTTCCGCCATCGATTGTCGCAATCGTATTGCAATATGACGCAAAGAATCCATCATCAGATGCCGCACCATTTTCATCAGTCAACACAGTCAACGCCCATTCAACGCGACCGCTGTCATCAGGGAAATCAATTGAACCTGAAAAAATCTTTGGCAATATGCGCGGTTTTGAATCTGTCTTTTCTGCAACAAAATCCGCAACACCGTTTGGATAGTAAAATTCTTTATCCGCCGGGATATTCATATCTTCGGTAATAAGTGCCGGATTACAATGCCATTCGACTTTTACCCCACGCGAAAGGAAAGATTTCGCACGCGCCATACGATAAATTTTTATTGGCTTGAATACTGCATTTTCACCAAAAATCTGGTCATCAATAGTAAATTTAATTTTTGTTCCGTGTGCCTTGGTTGCATTACCTTTGGTAATTGGACTGGTTACATGTCCACGTGAAAAAGTCTGATGCCATTCGAATCCATCACGTGAAATTGTCACGTCCATATTGGACGAAAGCGCATTTACAACTGCACTTCCCACACCATGCAGACCACCACTGGTTTTATAAACATTATTATTAAACTTTCCACCAGAATGCAGTGTTGTAAGAATAACTTCCAACGCAGATTTACCCGGGTACTTTGGATGTTCATCAACTGGAATTCCACGTCCGTCATCGGTAATTTCAATTGTCTTGGAATCAATCAGGTTAACGACGATTTTCTTTGCAAAACCGGCAACGGCTTCGTCGATTGAATTATCCATAATTTCAACTGGCAAATGGTGCCATGCCTTTTCGTCAGTCCCACCAATATACATACCCGGGCGCAGACGAACCGGTTCCAAACCTTCCAAGACTTCAATATCTGATGCATCGTATTTATTCATAACTTTTCCTATATTTATCAGAATATTATTAGAACATTTTGAAATTTTTATCAAGGCAAAACCGCGCCCTGCCCCACAAAATTAATATATTTTGCATACTTGATTTTTAATATAAAATACCTATATATTTATCACAAAAGAAAATAAACAGGTAAAATTATGAATAAAAATCCATATGAAGTTTTGGGCGTGGCACGTGATGCGACTGATACAGATATAAAAAAGGCTTATCATAAACTGGTTATGAAATATCATCCTGATAAAAACCCAGGTGACAAATCTGCCGAAGAAAAATTCAAGGAAGTTAATAACGCATTTGATATCTTGAAAGATCCGCAAAAACGCGCGGCATATGACCGATTCGGCGATGCAGCCTTTGCCGGTGGAAACGGCGCATCTGCAGGTGCTGGATTTGGTGGCAACCCATTTGGAAATGGCGAATTTCATTTCAATATGGGTGGTGGCGATATGGGCGGCATGGAAGATATTTTACGCGAAGCCATGCGCGGTTTTGGATTTGGTGGTGGATTTGGTGGCGACGCCCCACACCAGCAACAACGTGGTCGTGATTTATTGGACGAAGTTGTCATTGACTTAAAAGACGCATATTTTGGAACAACACATACTGTTAAATTTACCAGTGCAACAAAATGTGAAAAATGCAACGGCAACGGAACCGCAGACGGGAAACCTGCGCCAAAATGTTCGACATGTGGCGGCACCGGATATGTTCACACACGCCAAGGATTTTTTGCTGTCGAAACCCCATGTCCAGATTGTAATGGATTGGGTAAAAAAATTGATAAAAAATGTTCACAATGCGACGGCACTGGCACGGTTAACAAACAAAGAACTTTGGATGTAAAAATCCCGGCGGGCATTATGGACGGCGCACGCTTGCGTATGGCGGGCATGGGCGAAGCCGCCCCACACGGTGGCACACCGGGCGATTTCTATCTGGACGTTCGTATTCGTCCGAACAAGACATTTGAACGCGTCGGAAATGATTTGTTAATGCACATGGATTTGGATTTTGCAACATTGGCATTGGGTGGCGAAATCGAAATTGAAACAATTGATGATAAAAAATTATCGGTCAAGATTCCATCTGGAACCCAGGTCGGCGAAAGATTGCGTGTTCGTGCACATGGTATGCCAAACGGTCGCGGTGGATTTGGTGATTTATACATTGAAATCGGAATTACAATACCAAAGAAATTAACCGAAAAACAAAAGAAAGCATTGTCCGAATTCGCCGGAATTAAAAGCGACAAAAAAAGCTGGTTCTAAAACCGCCCCACCCGGGCGGTGTTTTTTATTTGTTATATGTTACTTTGCACCAAAAAGCTCGTGCCTCGTCTGTGGCGCATTGGTTCTCCCCCAGTGTGGGGGAGTGCGGCGCAGCCGGAGGGGGTTATTTATCGTGTGTATGTCGTATCATCGCACACATAATAAATCATGCCACCGTATTCGATTTTCAAAAAGTGTTCGGTCGCGGCGTTCATCAGTGTTGGCGTTGTCGTCATATTTGCATAAAATATTCCGTCGTCCATGCCAACATTTAACGACGGTGTTGTTAATTTTGTTGATTTCAAATAAACAACATCATTATCAATATGTAAAACGTGCGGATAACAAATTGTTGAACCCGCCGGTGCAAATGGTGTTGGATTTGCACATTGTTCAATACCTTGGTCGTTTGTTTCATTAAATGAATATGTTCCACCAATACATTTATTATTTTGTGGACATATTGTACATTCATCAATATTTGCCGGTAAATAATATCCCGGCGCACAGTTGTGTTCGTTGGGTTCATAAATAGAAAATAATTCATGTGGAAAATTCACCGCACAGATATTGTTTATTGGTGTGGTTGATATGTTTCTGACATCAAAATCAATCCCCTGAAAATAATTCGGATTAAAATCAAATGTTCCACCATTACATACAAAACCAACCGGACAAGATACACAACCCAAAGTATTCGCGGGTAAATATTGACCTGATGAACAAGTATAAGTATTTATTTCATACACTGCGAAATAATCAGATATCGAAACATCACACATCATTTCTGCAAATGATGGATTAATGATTAGCAAAGATAATAACAATATTTTTTTCATGGTTTGTTTCCTTATCAGGGTTCTCCCCCAGTGTGGGGGAGTGCGGCGCAGCCGGAGGGGGTTGATTTCCAGACAAATCGTTACTATCAAATCCTCCCTCCCGTCCGCTTTCGCTTCGCTACAGCGAGACGTACTCCCCCCAAGGGGAGAATTACTCTCCAATCACCGGTCCTGCCACGAATTGACCCGTCCCGGCGTTGTAATAGAATTTCTTTTCCACTTTGTCGTACATACACGGAACGCCGTCTTTATCAAGCACCGGAATAAAATCACGGACAAGGATGTCATCTTGCCAGAACTTTGCAGAATATAATTTTATTTCAGATGCAAATTGCATTGTATTTGCGGAATATCTATTAAAAATTAATATTGGGTTTATCGGGGTTATATCTCGTACTGCAGTTCTAGATATCTCTAGATTATGACCATTATTTTTTATAAAATTGACAGTAGAATGAGAATCTATTTTTCCAACAATATTATATATTTCTGTTGTAGGCTTTTCTCTAGATATAACAGATACAGTGTTTACAAGATAAAAATATTTAGATACACCAATTTGGTATTCATAATCATTTCCAGGTGTGGCACCATTTTTTAACGTACCTAAAAATGCTTGATTTTTTTCAATGTTTTTAATTTGTAGTTTTAATTCATAGCTAATAGGAAACAATACAACCCCCGTATCAATCCATTGTGTCCCAGTGGATTCCAGATATTCAATTGGTCTATAATCAATCCATTCCACAAAATGATACCCGTATTTATATGGGGCAGTGGGTGGGGTTATTGATTCACCCGAATCACAAGTTGTGGTTTGTAATAATGTTGTTCTATCTTCATCCCACCAATTTATTGTATGTGCATATGCGATTGTGCATATAAATATTGCGGTTAATGTTAATAAAAACTTTTTCATTGTTTGCCCCTTGAACACAAAAAATAAACCGCCAAAGGAAATAGGCGGTCGGGGAGTTAGAAAATCAGATTG
>CAMOXB010000002.1 GCA_946628805.1 uncultured Pseudomonadota bacterium | reverse complement strand
TTTCGATGTCTATGGTTTCAAAGTGTTTATCAATATCTTTGGTTTTTGCATCGAACAAATCGTCAAATTTTATGTTTGTGTGATTTAAATACTTTAATGCCAATTCGTCCAGACCATGCCCGTGCAATGAACCATAAAGCGCATAAGATAACAACATTGTGTCATCAATCGGTGTAATCTTTTTTATATCCCAACCCATATTGTCCAGGATATGCAAATCGTATTTCAGGTTATGTGCAACCTTTACGATATTAGGGTTTGTAAATATCGGCCATAATTTTTTATACACAGATTCAATTGATAACTGGTTCGGTGCAATCGTATCGCCACCAAATAAATCCATAGACTTTGTTTTATGTCCAATTGGAATATATGCGCCGTGTTTTTCATCGTATGCCAACGATAATCCGACAATTTTATCGCTGATTTGATTTAATCCGGTTGTTTCAGTGTCAAAAGCAATTACGTCTTTGACATGCGATAAAAATTCGTCCAGTTGTGATTCTGTTGTTATTGTTTCAATGTCCATTTCGCCAATGGCAGATGTTTTTTCTGGCAATTCTGGGATTTCCGCCACCGGACATATAGATTTTTCATATTCGGTAATTTGTGGTGTGCATGTTTGCGTGTCGCCTGGGAAAAGTTTTTCGATTTTCGCGACAAGGCTTTTGCTTTCAACACGTGTGCCGATAAAATCCAATGCAGATTTTTTATCAAAACAAAACGGTGCAATTTTTAATCCGTCCAAATCAACATCGCGCTTTAATGTGACCAATTGTTTTGAAATATACGCCATTTCGCGGTTGTCGCGCAAAAGGTTGCGTATTCTTTCGTTTTTTACCGAATCCAAATTTGCGTATAAATTATCCAGTGATTCAAATTCGTTTATTAATTCGGCGGCTTTCTTTGGGCCAATGCCTGGTACGCCTGGAACATTATCGGTTGAATCGCCCATTAGGGATTGAACGTCAATAACCTGGGTTGGTTTTACCGCGAATTTTTCCAAGACTTCGGGTTCGCGAATTTCTTTTTCCTTCATCCCGTCATAAAGGAATACGCAATCCGAAACCAATTGCATTAAATCCTTGTCGCTGGTGATGATGCGCGTGCCACCGTCATTGTTGCAATTTTGCGTTGCAATTGTTGCGATAACGTCATCGGCTTCGACCCCTGGAATACAGAGCACCGAAACACCCATTGCGTGTAATCCGATTCGAATTAGTTCGCTTTGTGTGATTAAATCCGCCGGTGTTTCAGAACGATTAGCCTTGTATTGTGGATAAATGTCTTGACGGAAACTGATGCGTGATGCGTCAAAAACGCATACAACGGAATCCTTTTCTGTGGCACGTGCCAATATCGGCAATACCATATTAAAGAATCCGTAAACCGCGCCAACTGGCATACCGTCTGATCGTGTCAGATTCGCATGAACGCCATAGTAAGCGCGAAATACCAGTGAATTTCCGTCAATTAATGTTATCATTTGTTTCCTTTAGAATATATAGCGCATCTTTGCACGAACGCCGAATTGCAACATATCTGGGGTTGCGCCGGTTTCGGCAACTTTATAGATGTTTGGTGCATAAAGAACGCGACCTTCAATATCAAACTTTAATGGTAATTTCAAGATATCGATTGTTGCACCCAACATAGCCTGGTATGCGGCGGTTGATTTTACGTCAAATTTTGTTTCAATCCCGTCAGATGTTATTGTGTGTTCACCACCGAATACAACACCCGCGCCCGCGCCAATATATGGCAAGATAACGGTTGAAGGCATCTTTGCATACAAATTCAACATCCCAGCATTAGTATCTAAATCTGCGGAATTGAAATAGTCATATTCGCCTTCGATTCTGAAAATTGGCAAATCCATACCGGCGACTGCACCGAACATAGTTGCGGAATCTGTAGAATTTTTGTGTTCTGAAAATAAAGTTGAACCGCCAGCACCAACCATACCACCAACATAGAAATCAGCCAACACACTGGCGTTTGCAGCAGATGCGCATGCGATTGTTGAAATAACAGAAATTAAAGATAATGAATTTATTTTCATATTTTTCTCCTTTATATGATATTATAGTATAAAACAAAGGTCGAAACATGCAAGAAAATAAACCTGTTTTAATTGTCGGTTTGGGAAACCCAGGCAAAGAATATGAATTAACGCGTCATAATGTTGGTTTTATGGCAATTGATATGATTGCACCCAGTGATGCAGATTGGAAAAAAGAAAAAAACGCATTAACCACGCGTGTCGATTTGAACGGACACAAAGCCATACTGGTTAAGCCACAGACGTTTATGAATAATAGTGGGGAATCGGTTGCACCATTGATGAATTTCTATAAAATTCCAATTGAAAATTTAATTGTAATTCACGACGATATGGACTTAAAAGTTGGAACATATCGTGAAAAAACAGGGGGCAGCAGTGCCGGTCATAACGGAATAAAATCAATTGATGCAAATGTTGGCAATGAATATCGTCGTATTCGAATCGGTATCGGGCATCCGCGTGATTTTAATAATCCGATGAATCCGTCTGATTGGGTTTTGGGAAAATTTGATGACGAACAATTAAATCAGATTAAATCAGTAATCGAATCAATTAAAATTGATTAATTTCCTGTATTATATTTAATCAATAATTCATTGCTTGTCGGATATTCAGATATTGCACTGCACCCACTGGTCCAACCCCATTTAGAAGAAACATTGCCAGAAGAATCGGTGCTGGAAGAATAAGTGTATTCGCAGGCATTATTTGTACAATCTTTATTATAATACATTATTGGCTTTTTTGTTGATGATGAATCAGGATTGAAATAGTTCCCGTTTTCGTCAACAACAACCCATATACCATTTATATCATTTCCGTTTCCGCCACATTCATATTCGGCATAATCGGCATAATATGTAATTGGTTTTTGTGATGTTGAATTTGTTACGCAATACAACACCATATTGCCGGTTGTGTGGCAAAGATAATCGTCTGTTTTTGTGCAGGTCAGGTTTTGTAAACGTGCGGCTTGCCAATTGTCTGGAACACATACGCCATTGCTGGATGTGCCAGAAACACAGCAATTACCATATCTGTCGCGAATGCCGTTTTCACAATAATTGGTAATACCGTCGGCAACAGCAATGATTTGTGATTGGAATTCTGCAGGTTTGCAATCAGATGTTGTTTTGCTGACAGATTTCTTGCAAACACCATTAACCAGTGCATAACCACTTTCACATCCTGTTGTGCTGCAACTGGTTTCGCCAGTATTTGTTGCGAACCATGCCAACAGTGTTGATTCAGATGTTATTTCTTTATCGTTTTCAGATGAACAATCATTTCCCCAAATGTTTGCTAATAATTCTTTACCTTGTGCATTTAATGTTATTCGTGTTTCATTGGTTTCAGTCATATCGCCGGCATTTTCGATACAATTTTTAACTTCTTCATAACATGCAGATTTATTTAATATTTTTATACGCGTTTCAGATGTAATGTCTTGGCACAACGCAAAGTTTCCGGATGAAGATCCGCAAAGATTTGTAATGCAATTACGTCCAACATTCATACATCCATCAATAATATTCTTTTTTGTTTCGTCTGACAAAAGTCCAGCCATTCCGGTTTTCCAATTTTCGGCGGCGTCCGATGATGCAATTAATTTTGTGCAAGAATTTGTGATTTCTGAACACATTGCATTTGCAGTTTTATCGGCGGCAACACTGAACGTGGAAAGGGCGCGCGCATCAAAATCAGATAAACTTTTCATCGCAGATGTTTTACATTCGGCAACCAATGTTGTGCAACTGCGTCGTATTTCTTCCAATTTTGCATTTTGTGCCAGTTTTATTTGTGCCAATGCATCATCCAAGAAATCTTTCCAAATCATATCAGATATATCGCGACATTGTTCTGTGGCGGGTTTCAAGAATTCTTTTTTGGAATTCAAGAATTTTACAAAACTTTCGTTTCGACCTGATGTTGACCATTTTTCGCCGGTTTCAGGCGCAGTTAATAAATTTGTTAGTTCGTATAAATCTTCGGAAAGAAATGCCGAACCGTTTGATGGGTCAATATATTTTCCGGTTGTATCCAAACATTTATATAAATTTTCGCCACATACAGCCGTGTCAGATAATTGATCCAATATTTTCTTGCGACAAGTTAATGTATCATCGCTGTTGCGTTGTTGATAGATATTTAACCGCGACATATCTAACAATGCGCCGCTTTCGTATATCTTGTTCATCGCATTGCTATATTGTGTGCTATATGATTTTGCGACAGTATTACAATCTTGTTGAATTGATAATTTGTATCCGCTTTGTGCGATATCTAATTCTTCGTCATTGCAGACTTCGCGTGCCATTTCAATACAAATAGGGCGCGCGGCATTATACAAGTCCAGACCGGATTTTGCAGATGTTGCGACGCCCGATAAAGAATCAATGTCGTCCCATGCGCTGTCAACATCTAATGATAAAGATATGGCCGATAAATTATTATTAATCTTGGAATCACCAGATGTGTTTAATGCGTTGGTTATCTTTTGCAAAAGTTTTTCAGATTCTGTTGTGTCTTTCTTTGAAAACGCCAGTTCGCCTTCGGTTGCAACATTGATTGCCGCGGCGTCTTCTTTGTCCAGACTGACTGTTAATAATCGTTGATTGAAATCCAACATTTTATCTTCGGCAGCTGCCAGTTGTTTTTTGATTCCGTCGAATTCATGAATACGCGATGAACATGCGCAACGGCGCAGACTGGAATCCTTGTTTGCGCAAAATTCATCCATACATTCGTAATATACAGTTTTGCATTTGGAATAGTTTAATGATTTTATGTCGGTTATTTTTGTGCTGTCTAAATCTGCCGCGCGAACCGTTGTGCGTGTTGGTTTCTTACCTGGGGTTGCAGTGCGCACCACCGCGGTATTAACACGTGATTGTGGAACAATTGCACCACGCGATGTTATGTTGCGCGACGATGAATTACGTGCGGCTACATTTTGATTTGGTTGAACCGATTGTGTTGATGTGCGCTGGACAACCACCGGTTTAGTGGTTGCGCGCGAAACGGTTTTCTGTTGTGTGGTGCTGCGACTGTTTTTTTGTGCGGATGTGTTGCCACTTGCACGTTTTGTTGATGATGCTACAGAACGGGTTGCAGATGATGTGTTTGAAGATGTTGTTGTGGTTGGTGATACCGTGCGTCGTGATGCCGCGCGAACCGTATCAGATGTGTCGGCAAATGTCGTCTGGGATACAGACAAACCAAGGCATAC
>CAMOXB010000001.1 GCA_946628805.1 uncultured Pseudomonadota bacterium | reverse complement strand
TTAAAAACTCCAACCCACGGTTGGAGGGTCATGATATATATGAATAAGTGACACAATCTAAATCTAAATTGTTTCTAACCTCCAACCGCCTTTTTGAAAGTGCGGTTTTCTTAAATCTCGCTGTAGCAAGGCGAAAGCGGAAAAACGGAGAAAGAACATGAAAAAAATCGCATTAATATTAATGTTAATTACAACAATTCCAACATACGCAACAACAATGTGTGTCATTAATGATACGGTTGCTGTGGTGTTGGACCCGTCAATAGATTCTACTAAGAGTGGGTATGATTCAACAATTGGCACATGGTGGATGGCACACCCATACGGCACTATCAGAGGTATTGCAGCATCTATCAATAGGCAAGCTAACAGCTTTGAGGTAATATCAAGATTAACTGACACAGATAATGAAGGGAATGCAAAAATTATAACAGGTGGTGAAAAATATGGGAAACAATGCTGGTGTAGAATGACACATCCTGCACAGTCAAACTGGATATACAACCACGTCGCCGTAGCCTATAATAAAGAATGTCTTTCGGGTTGTGCGGCAATGCTTAATAATCCATACTTTCAAGCCGGCTTAAGAAGAGGCATTTTTGGTTCAATTGAAAATTAAAAACACCGGCAATCTTGTCACCCGAAGCCTTTGGCGAAGGATGATGCCGGCGTTTTTGGTTATTTTCTTAAACCTGTTTTTGGGTCAATCCAGACCTGTTCGTGTGCAATTTCCATTAACGGCAAATCGTTTTTACTGTCGGAATATGCACGAACGACATTTGGAATATATTTGTGTTCCAATGCCCAATTATCTAATGCGATAACTTTGTTTTTACCCCAGCATAAAAATTCGTATTTATATGGTTTTTCACGATTCATTTTTGAACAAAAAACCGCGTCAAATTTCATATCGGCAACCAAACCAGGGATTAAATAATCCGGACTGGCAGAAATCAAAAGGACTTTATTACCCTTGGAAGATTCTTTTGCGACCAATTCTTTTGCCCATCCAAAACGATTTTGTTTATGTAATTTTACAACATCGGCTGAAAAATCCTTTACCATTTTTGGTGTTATAAAGCAACGAATTGTCTGGCGCCACCAAACACCACACGGATTCAAACACGCACCAATCGCACCAGCAATCACATACGGAAAAAACAACCATGGTCGGATTGAGTGTTTAAAACAATATTTAAAAAATTCAAGGTTTGCATCAGATGCAGAAATTGTGCCGTCAAAATCGAACACAACAACATTTACTTTTTGTAACATAATTTTTATCTTTTTCTTTGTGCTTCACGAACATATTTATCATATATTTTACCACGAATAGAATCTTGTCTTTGTGATAAAAAAGTTGTGTTTTTTGTAAGTTCTTCAATTCGGACTGTATTATATTCGAAACGACGTTTCAATTCATAATCTTTGATAATTTTGAAAAATTCACTGTTCAATAATTGACGGTCAGTATATTTACCGTTTAAATACAACATTAAATCGTTAAACCATCTTTGATTATTTCGAATATATTGCATTGTTTGTGATACATTTTCTGTATCAGCACTGTCGCTATATTCAATATTATCCGCCATTTCAATATCATAAGATTTTTCGTTTAACATCGCATCAATCATATATTTGCGCAACGTGGCATCTTTGATATCACGCTTAATATAAGACATTGAATATTTTTTAACCATATTCATGTTGGCATTACGATATTGTTCGATTCTATCATCGACTAAAAAAGTCAATGTTCTTGCAATTCGATATTCATTATTTGTATTTGCAGCACTGTCTGTTTTGTGTTGAACCATTTGCAATTGCGATTCTGACAATGGCTTTGGATTACATGATGCCAAAGTCAACGACGCTGTGGCAACAACACCGGCGGTTTTAATATCTGAAATAATATTTTCTTTTTTCATATATTTCCTTTAATAAATCTTACACGTATAAATATAGGACAAAAATACAAAATATCAAGTATTTGCCTATTTTGCCACCTTGCGACGTAATTTTTCCATTGCGATAAACAATGCCGGTGTCAATGTAAATGTCCAGACCAACGATGCAATCATACCACCAATCATAACCGCACCCATCGCGACCTTTAATCCGTCGTTTGCCCAAAGTTGTGGCACCATACCGGCAACAACCGCGATTGTTGTCATCCAAATCATACGTTTTTTATCCATTAATTCGTCCCACAATGCAATCTTGGCATCTTCACCGTTTTGGACACGTTGCACGGTTGGTTCCAGCACCAAAATATTATTATTAACCACCAAACCAACCAACATAATAAATGCCAACATCGCGCCAACGTTCATCGATGCTCCGGACAAGAACAAGAATACAAACACGCCGGCGAAACTGGTTATAATCGATGTAGCAATTGTAAACGGATGAACAAATGAATTCATAATCGCCGCCAACAACATAAATGTCAAAATCGTTGCCAAGAAGAAAGCCTGGGCAATTTCAGCCGTTGATTCTGATTGGATTTCTGACATACCTGCAAAAGATGCGCTGTATCCACGTTCCCAATCTATCAAATCTAATTGTTTTTGAATTTCAGCCTGAACCGGTCCAATTGTTGATTTACCAATATTGATATCAATTTCGGTTACACGATTTTTATCAATACGATAAATATTGGATGTTGCCGGAACATTTTCAATTGTCCCCAGTTGTGAAAGCGCGACCATACCTTTGTGTGAATTAACAAAGACACTGTCAAACATCGATTGTTTTTTGAATTGTTTTTCAAATTCCAAAATCATCGGATATTCATCGCCCTTTTCTTTGTATTTATAATTATCATTACCGAACAATGCCGTACGCAATGTTGCACCAGCCGTGGCGTTTTTCACACCCCAGAAATTCATATTTTCACTGTCTGGAATAAAACGAATTTCATTATTTGGGATTTGTTGCGCTAAAACCGCACTTTGCACAGAATCGATATTGTTAACAATTTTCAATATTTGATTCGCATAGGCATTACGCTTGGCATCATCTTCGCCATAGATATTTAATTGCAAGTCTGAATTAATTCCAGATCCAGACATATTTTCACCCGCACGAACTTGAATTTCTGCATCAACAATATCTGATAATAACGGCAACATTTTTTGCGCCAATTTTTTATCGCTGATATCGCGTTTTTCAACATCAACCAATGCGACCTTGATATTAATATTTTGCACACCACGATCACCAATTTTAATTGTTGTTGATTCGACCTCTTTAAACTGTTTTACACGATTTTCAATTTCACGCGCAATTGATTCAGATTTTGCATATACCGATCCCATTGGCGCACGCGCAGTAATTGTTATTTCATTTGCATCGGTTGATGGCGAAAATTCATTTCCGACATACCCCATTAAACGCGATGACAAAATCAATACCGCAAAAGCACCCAAAATAACAATCAATGGATGACGCATTTGATATTCAAACCATGTACGCAGACGCGAATTGTTATTATGTTCTTTGATTTCTTTGATATCACGTTTTGTTTGAACTTTGCGTGGCAAACGTAATAACTTTGCAATCATCATTGGGGTCAAAGTAAAAGAAAACAGCAATGACAACAATGTTAAATAAACAACAGTCATACCAAATTGCAACATAAATTGTCCAACAATTCCACCCATAAATGCCAAAGGCAAGAACACAACAACGTTTGTTCCAACACCAGCCAATACTGGGACGGCTACTTTACGCGTTCCTTCTTCTGCGGCTTGTTCTGGGGTTTTACCATTACGCAATTCGGTTAATGCCGCTTCAATTAAAATAATCGCATTTGACACCAATGTTCCCAGTGCGGTTGCATATGCCAATAATGTCATCGCATTAATTGTAAACCCTGAATTATCCATTAAAAAGAATCCGGACAACAGTGATGCAGGAATCACGACGCCCGCGATAACTGTTGAACGCCAATTACGTGTAAATGCTAACAACACAATAATTGTAAATATAACACCCAAGATAATACCGTTAATTGTATCGTTTGTATCGTCGGCAATATGTGTTGAAGAATCTGACACAATTTCCATCGTTGCATCTGGGAAACGTGTTTGTAAATCTTTTTCATATTCTGGCATATTTTTACGTAATGCCTGGGATATCTTAATCGCATTACCGTCGCTGGCTTTTACAACAGACAAAATAACAACATTTTCACCATTATAAATTGCGCCTTTTTCAATATCGCGCGCACCATCTGTGACATTTGCAACATCAGACAGTTTAAATGTTTCACCTTCGACAGTGGTAATTTCCAAATTTGCAATATCATTAACATCTTTGAATTCACCGATAAAGCGAACATTTTCTGAATTAATCGCGGTTTCAATTTTTCCACCAGGCACATTTAAATTACGCGTTGCAATTGCGGTAACAATATCATTTATCGTAACACCACGCGCTGCCATTAAATCAGGATCCATCGCAATACGAACTGCGCGTTGCAGACCACCAAAAGTATTTACAGATGCAACACCTTTGACCGATGTAATTTTATTAGACAATGTATCTGAAACATATTTTTCAACATCACGTGGATTACCGTTGCGAATAACAATATCTAAAACAGATGTTTCCAATGGATTTAATTTTTCAACAACAGGTTGTTTCAAATCATCAGGAAAATCATTAGCCAATCCATCTATTTTTGCTTTTACTTCATTTGCCTTATCATCAACATTTACCCCCAGATTGAATTCTGAAATTACAAATGCAGAATTTTCATAAACCTGGGATGTGATTTTTTTAAGACCTGCAACTTCTGAAACCGCATTTTCTGCTTTCTTTACAACTTGGGTTTCAATTTCTTCAGGTGTTGCGCCTGGATATACAAATGTAACCGTCACATATGGAAAGTCAACAGATGGTGTTCGTTCAACATTCATCTTTGGGAAAGATACCAATCCCAATATTACAAAGAACAAAACGAACATAATTGTTGTTACAGGTTTACGAATAAAGAACTTTAACATCTGTGATTCCCCCAAATTTATTTTTCAATTTTCACTTTTTCGCCATCATGAATATTAGATAATATGACAATGTCGCCATCATTTATTCCTGATTTAACCAAGACATTTTCAATATCACGATTTTCAATAACAATTTCACGCAACGTTGCAATATCATTTTCAACAACATATACCGCATTTCCATGCAATGCCGATACTGGTACATAAAATCCGTTCTTTTGGTTTTCTGCATATTGCAAACCATTTGCACAGCCTGATGTTTTCACAACGTGCATACCGGTATCTAAATCAATGTTGCGTGAAACACTGACAATTTTACAATTACCAATTTTTTGTCCGGACCTAAACAGATTCAAACGCGCCCCCGAAATAAATCCACGGTTATTTTTAATTGTTATTGGTTCATATAAAACACCGTCTGTCTTTTTCATTTCCAAGACATATACCGGAACACCATTTTTTTCATTGTTGCGAATAATATTAAAAACATCAAAATTGTTTTCTGCGCTTACCATATAAAAACGATATGAAAATGCAAACACAACAAGTGCAACAATAATCGTGTAAATCACGTTTTTTGATTTACGCGTTTTTAATTTCTTTACAATACGTTCAATTCTTTCGGTCTTGGTAATTTTTTCCATATTATTCACCCAATTTTTTCACAGATTCTTTTGCCATCAAAATATTGTATTTTGCATTTAACAACGCCATATCCATTTGATAAAGCGCACTTGATACATCTGACAATTCAATCGCCGATGTTTGACCTGCAGCGAAACGATTTGCCGACACATCATAGGCTTTTTTCGCCAAATTATAGGCTTCATTTAATTTGCCCAGATTATCACAATAATGTTTATATTTCTTGACTGCTGTATTATATTCTTCGCGTAATAATTTCTTTGATTTATCCAATTCTTGGTGTGCGATTTCTGCGTTCATTGCTTCGATTGTTGCATTTGCAGAATGCAATCCACCATTAAACAATGGAACCTTTAACGCCAAACCGACAGATGCAGATTGACTGCCTTCGTGTTCAAACATATTATCCATATGCGTTCCAAATGCATAATATGAATACGAACCAACGGCTGCCAGTGTTGGATATGCGCCTGCACGTTTTGATGACGAATTTGATTCATACATTTTTATTTGCTTTTGATATATATCCCATTGCGGATTAGATGTTAATTCTTTGACATCCATCGGATCAAATTCATCTGGGAAATTATCGGTTAAAACAACATCTTCGGTTTCATCAATACCCGCCATAATTTTTAACATATTATAGGCTGTATCACGGTTAAATTGTGCATCAGATAAATTAATTTCTTTTGTTGCAATATCAGATTCGATTTTAATCAAATTGCTGCGATTTGCACGACCTGCGGCTGTTAATTTCTTTTTCGCGGCACGCGCATTATTCAAATCGCGTTCACTGGCTGCAACAATTTCATCGGTCATTTTTGCCGTCCAATATAAATTGGCCGCTGCATATTTTACTTCACGCAAAGTTAAATCTTTTGCAGATTTCGACATATCAATTGCATCATGAACCGCATCAACGGCATTACCTATTTTTCCAAAGGTGTAAATTGGTTGTGTTACCTGGATTCCGGCAGTAAACATATTATCTGGTAAATCACTAACCGGTAATGGTGCCGGCAGACGATGTTCCAAAAGCGCACTGATTTCCGATGGTATTGGCATACCATGACCACTTGTTGGGTGTTTTGGATCGATAAAATTCATATACGACATATTTCCATCAATTGACATCCAACGATTTGCATTAACAGATTTTAACTGCGCACGTGCTTTTTGAATATTTGCTTCGGATTTTTTGACATCATTTGATTCTGCAACAACTTTTTCAACTGCCGAACCCAGCGACAAATCCAATGCATTTGCATTTGGTAAAAACATTAATCCAGATATAATTACAAAAAATAATTTACGCATTTAAAATCTCCATCTTTTTTAATATTGTGTTTGTTGTTTTAACGGTTTGTGCCAGGGTATCTTTGTCTTCTTCGGGTAAAACCTTGCAAAGTGATTCAAGGGCAGACATAAATTTATCCAACATTTTTTCCGCCATAACTTTTCCAGACTTGGTCACTTCATACCAGGTATCACGATGATCATTTTCATCAATCGAACGCACAACCAGTTTTTCAGATTCCAGTTTTCGAAAAACACTGCATAAATTAGCAGTTGAAATAACTTCGCGTGCTGCAAAGTCCTTTAATTTA